>NZ_CM001792.1:802131-910310 GCF_000340475.1 Oceanobacillus kimchii X50 | reverse complement strand
CCCTTCTATTAACCAATACTGCTTCTCATTTCCATCATACTCGTCAATAGTACCCTTCTATTAACCAATACTGCTTCTCATTTCCATCATACTCGTCAATAGACTTAGAATAATATTCAAGACAGCACTGATAATATGTGTCATAAAAAAGAAGAATGGCTATCAGTCAGCCATTCTTCTTTATTACGCTATTATTTTCCAATGAACATTTGAGTCCAGTAGTTTCCATTTTCAATGTGTCCTACCCCAATGTGAGTGTAGTCTCCATTCAGGATATTAGCACGGTGACCTTCACTGTTCATCCATGCATTAACTACTTCTTCTGGAGAACGTTGACCTTGTGCAATGTTTTCCCCAGCAGTATTGTAATCAATACCGAAGCTTTGCATCATGTCAAACGGAGAACCATAGTTCGGGCTATTGTGATCGAAATAGTTATTAGACTGCATATCTTGAGACTTTTCTTTAGCTACTTTACTAAGCTCAGTATCTAGCTCAAGTGGTTGTAATCCTTGTTTTTCTCTTTCTTGGTTAGTAAGTTCAACAACTTCTTGTTCAAATTGACTTACATCTTCGCTTTGCTCTTGATTTTGTTGATCTTGGTTATTGTTTTGTTCTGGTTGTTGAGATGGTGCAGTTGCTTGCTCTTCTGAAGCTTGTTCTTCTGAATCATTAGCTTGCTGTTCAGTGTTTTGCTCTTCAGTGTTTTGCTCTTCAGTGTTTTGCTCTTCAGTGTTTTGCTCTTCAGATTGTTCTGGTTGAGCTGGTGTTTCATTAGATTCAGATTGTTTTTCTTCTTCTTTTTTAGGAGTATCTGCTTTAGGTTGTTCTTGCTTCACTTTATTTATGATAGTCTCTAAATTAATATTCTGCCAATCTAATTTTGATAATTTATCTTTAATAGAATTGATTTGTTCTTGTGAAAGTTCATTCCACTGACCATTTACAGAATACAAGAATTTATATGAAGTTTGAATAGATGGTTGCTCATTTGCAGACGCATCTGCTTGTCCTGCAAAAGCTCCTCCAAATATTAATGATGCTGATAGTGCAGCAACAATTCCTACTTTTTTAAACATGTAAAACGCACGCTCCTTTTGTTTTTTGTTGTTTGCTGTGTGCAATAACACTATAGCATGAGTTTTGATGTAATAATTGAAATATTAGTGGTATCCTTTACCAATGCGACTGTAGATGCGTATAGTTTATACATTCAACTCTATTAATCCCTTATGTATTCTATAATTCTATTTCAGGCTATCTTACCCAAGCTTGGAAAAACTAATTTATTTAGGGAAAATTTACTATAAAGTTATTGTTGACAACCTTCTAGAATAGGCTATATATTACAAGTTGAGCATAAATGTAACGAAATTGTTACTTGTACTTGTAGATTTTAATGTATTATATTATGAGGAATGGACAATTTTAAATTAATGTACTCTGCGGAATAAAATTATCCACCCCCACAAAAATTTTTGTAGAATAGAAAAGTATTATATAGAAATTTGTCTACAATAAATATGTTTTCAAATATATTCTGTCATCAATGGAGGATTTATTATATGTTTTCAAACGCTGAAATCGGAATTGACTTAGGTACTGCTAATATTCTTGTATATTCAAAGACAAAAGGAATAGTTTTAAATGAGCCATCAGTAGTGGCGATTGATGTTAATACTAAACAGGTAATGGCTGTCGGAGCTGAAGCTAAAGAAATGGTCGGTAAGACACCGAAAAATATCATTCCAATCCGTCCTTTAAAAGATGGAGTTATTGCGGATTATGATGTAACCGCACAAATGTTGAAAGAACTATTAAAAAAAGTAAGTAAACAGCTTGGTATGTCTATGCGTAAACCAAATGTAGTCGTTTGTACACCTTCTGGAAGTACGAGCGTGGAAAGAAGAGCGATTCATAATGCTGTATCTAGTTACGGAGCAAAACAAGTTCATCTAATTGAAGAACCAGTAGCAGCAGCAATTGGTGCAGATTTACCAGTAGATGAACCATTCGCCAATGTGATTGTTGATATTGGTGGAGGAACATCTGAGGTAGGAATTATCTCATTTGGTGGAATTGTATCCTGCAATTCTGTCCGTACAGCTGGAGATAAAATGGATGATGAAATTATTCAACATATTCGAAAGCAATATAATATTCTAATAGGTGAACGAACTGCTGAGAATATTAAAATGGAAATCGGTTATGCTCATCCAAATCATAAAGAAGTTACTATGGAAATTCGTGGACGTGATATGGTTACTGGATTACCAAAAACAATCGAAGTTACTTCAACAGAAATCTATCAAGCTATCAAAGAGTCTTTAGAACAAATTCTAGAAACGATCCGTTCCACTCTTGAAGAGTGTCCTCCAGAATTAAGTGGCGATATTGTAGACAACGGTATTGTTCTTACTGGAGGAGGAGCATTGCTTAATGGTATGCGAGAATGGTTATCTGACGAAATCAGTGTACCTGTGCATATGGCACCAAATCCATTAGAATCAGTTGCTATCGGAACCGGCCGTGCATTAAAAATGATTCATAAATTACAAAAAGCTGCAAAATAAAATGAAACAAGCATTCTGGTGGAAGAACGCCGTCCCACTAGATATTAGTACCCTAAGGGCATTACCCAAAGACCCTTAAACAGAATCGTTCATGACAGGTAGTTAACCTTGGATAACCTACAGGATTCATGCCTGTTACACGAGAAATAAGTAGCAAATTCCACACAAATTATTCTATAGTATTGTGTGGAATTCTATTTTTTCTAAATAAAAGCGTTTACAAATATACTGTTTCGATTTATAATAATTTTAGAGCCACATGAAAGCGTATTCCACGTTCATCTCTGTGGTCATGTAATATGCGTCATGCCTTGACCATATTATTTTTATATGCCATGCTGACTATTTTGTATGCATACTCATTGCCAGAGTAGCTACCCACAAAAAGCCAGTTCAAATGATTGCTTAATGCAATGATATTTGAACTGGCTTTTTTCATTCATGTATAAGGAGGGATTACAATTTTGTCGATGAGTTTAGAAGGATTAAAGATTTTGGATCTCACTCGTGTTCTTGCTGGCCCCTACTGTACTATGATTCTTGCTGATTTAGGAGCTGAAGTAATAAAAGTAGAAGCTCCTGGAGGAAGTGATGAAACTAGAGATTGGGGTCCCCCATTTCAACATGGAGTTAGTGCATATTACCTTTGTGCAAATCGTAATAAAAAGAGTATTACGATCGACCTTAAATCGTCGAATGGTATTAAATATCTGAAGGAAATTATCAAAGAGTCAGATGTGATTGTAAATAATTTTAAGACTGGTACGATGGAACGTTTTGGATTGGATTATCAAACCCTTTCTACACTTAATCCAAGCATTATCTATGCATCTATTACTGGTTTTGGTGAAACTGGTCCCTACAAAGATATGCCTGGTTATGACTTCATTATTCAAGCAATGAGTGGACTTATGAGCATTACAGGTAGCCCTGAATCCGGTCCCCAAAAAGTCGGTATTGCTATAACAGATGTATTAACTGGCTTATATACCTGTATTGGAATCCAAGCAGCATTATTAGAAAGACAACACTCTGGTAAAGGCCAAAAAATTGATATTTCTTTATATGATACCGCTGTTAGTTCTTTAGTTAATGTTGCTAGTAATTATTTAATGTCTAGTCAAAAACCGAAATTACTAGGAAATAGTCATCCTAATATTGTACCTTATCAAACGTTTAAGACTAAAGATAGGGATGTTGTAATTGCTGTTGGAAACGATGCACAATTTAAGAGACTTTGCCACATCCTCCAACTAGATTATCTATCAAACGATAATCGTTTCCGAACCAATGCCAGCCGTGTTCAACATCGTGACCTGTTGATCCCTTTACTCCAAGAATCTCTAACACTCCAAACTTCTAAGTACTGGATAAAAGCTTTACAAGAAGAAAAAATTCCGTGTGGTCCAATTCAAACCATAGATAATCTTCCCGAAGACTTACAATTAAAAAGTAGAGAGATGTTTGTATCTATGCATCACCAAACCGCGGGGCCTATCAAACTTATTGGTAACCCACTGAAATTATCCAGAACACCAGTCACTTATCGTCATGCACCACCTAACCCTGGAGAACATAACAACGATTATATACATTTGAAAGGAGATATGGAATAATGAATTTTCATTTTAGCGAAGAACAAGAACTATTAAGAAAAACAGTCAGAGAATTTACTGACAAGGAAATTATGCCTTACATTGGCGATTGGGATCGTAATGGAAAATTTGATCCGACACTATTGAATAAATTAGCAGAACTAGGATTAATGGGTGTATGTATCCCTGAACAATATGGTGGTAGTGGAATGGATTATAATTCACTTGCCATCGTATGTGAGGAATTGGAACGTGGCGATACAGCTTTTCGAACCGCAGTTTCGGTGCATACCGGGCTTAACAGTATGACATTATTACAATGGGGAAATGAAGAACAAAAGCAAAGATATCTTACAGCCCAAGCAAAAGGCGAAAAAATTGGTGCCTTTGGATTAACAGAACCCGGTGCTGGATCCGATGTTGCCGCTCTTCAATCTACAGCGGTGAAGCATGGAGATCACTATATTTTAAATGGACAAAAAACTTGGATCTCTCTTTGTGATGTTGCAGATCATTTCATTGTTTTCGCCTACACACAGGATCGCTCCCAAAAACATAAAGGTATATCTGCATTTATCGTGGAAAGATCTTGGGAGGGTTTCTCTTCTAAAGCAATCAAAGGAAAACATGGGATTCGTTCAGGGAATACTGGAGAGCTATTCTTTGACAACATTAAAGTTCCAAAAGAAAATTTGCTTGGAGAAGAAGGAGAAGGATTTAAGATTGCCATGTCTGCATTAGACAATGGTCGTTTTACGGTTGCTGCAGGTGCAGTTGGGCAAATTATGGCATGTATAGAAGAAAGCGTAAAATATTGCCATGAGCGAAAAACATTTGGAAAAGAAATCGGAAAACATCAATTAGTTCAACAAATGATAGCTAAAATGGAAGCCGGATATCAGATGAGTAAGCTACTCGTCTACCGTGCAGGAGAATTGAAGAATGAAGGAAAACGTAATACGAGAGAAACATCATTAGCAAAATGGCAAGCTTGTGATTTTGCTAACAAAGCAGCTGATGATGCTGTACAAATACACGGAGCTTACGGGTACTCCGATGAATACCCTGTAGAAAGATTTTTACGTAATTCAAAAGCGCCCGTCATATACGAAGGGACACGGGAAGTTCATACAATAATGCAAGCTGAATACGTATTAGGTTATCGAGAAGATAAACTGCTTAATCAAATGCTTCCTGCATGGGAAGAAACAAAGTAGTTTCTACTCATGAAGAGACATAGCGATAGCTTAATACATTTTACGCGTCACCCACCGAAAATCCACTCGAGGAAGCAAGTACGCTTTCAGAGTGGATTTTTGGCTTATGGTGTATTATTCTATCTTCACCTATTTCTTCTGCTTGATGGTGCGGTGATTACTCAACTGTTTTTTCTTTTTCACCGTAAGATATCTTTAACCCCCTTCTTTTTCTTATTGTTGTACAACAATAGACTTTTGATATTGCTCATACTGCTTGAATAAATCCATTAATGCAGAAGCTAATGCATTACCTGCTTTCCCCAAATAATGCTTTTTAATTTGATCAATCGGAAATTGAATACCGTCTTGTAAACTATGTCCTTTTAATATTGTCTGTACAAATTGCTTTCCATGATCAGTAGCAAGTGTACAACCTGCATTCACAATCACACCATATTTTTTATCGATTTCCGCAGTAATGGTTAATGTTTCATAGATACTTTTAGCTGCCATACCTGAAGGCAATTTTGCGTGTCCTGCAATAAATACTGTATTCACCCTAACCATCCCCTTATAACCTACACTGATGTTTGCTTATTTATGGATACTTTTTCTTTAATTGTAACCCCTCTTTTCTTCATTTCAGCAATATATTGCTTTCCAGGTACCATTTTTTCTGGCGGTAAGACACCTTTTGTCGTAATTGTTCTATTAGCAATCATTTGTGCCACAACAGATATAGTATTCGCTGTTGCCCTTGCCATTGCAGTAACATTTGTATCTCTATCTTTATAAGTAGTCATTTCAAAAATATGAGAAGTCGATTGTCCGTCCTTCTCTCCTTCGACTACTACCCGTAATAGTACCGCATCCTCCCTGTCTCCTAATTCAACTATTGGATCAAGTACTTTTAAAAACACTTCTCTCGGATTTACTTTATGTCCGTTTATATCAACATGATAATCTAACCGAGTGAGATTTAAATCTACCAACAATTTAAATTTTTCTGCATGTCCCGGATAGCGAATAGTTTTATATTCAAGTGTACTCAAGTAAGGATATGATAACGATAAAGTCGACGTACCACCTGATGTATGAAATGCTTCTAACGGTCCGAATTTTTCAAAGTGAATAGGCTCTACTTCACTTAGAGAAGGCACCTCTTGAACAGAACCATTTCTTATAATCAGGGATGGATCAGTATAATGATCAAAGACTCCTTCCATGGAAAAAACATGGTTGTATTCAAGTGGCGGTTCTGGCTTAACAGGAATTCCACCAACATATAATTTAATTGCTTTGGTTTGATCCAGTTTACTTACACCATATCCAGATAAAATATTAATCATTCCTGGCGCTACTCCTAAGTCAGGGATAATCGTTACTTGAGCTTGATTAGCCTCTTCATGATAAGTCAATACCTTATCGGTCACATGCCCAATGTGTCCACCTAAATCAACAGAGGATACACCTACCTCAATAGCAGTTCTAGCCACTACCTCATTAAATGAATAAAATAATGCATTAATAATTACATCGAATTGCCGCATGAATTTTGCTAGTTCATCCTGATTACTCGCATCAACTTGGTATGCAGTTAGTTTAGAAGAATTCAATTGATCACAGACTTCTTGAGCTCGAAGTAAATCAATATCTGCTAAACCAACTTGTTTTACTCCTTCACTTTGTGTTAAATCACGTGCTGCTTCTTTCCCCATTAAACCAGAACCTAATACACCAATCTTCATGTTATTCCCTCCCCATAATCACTAAAAGGTACTCTATAAACAAGGCGAACGATAAATCTACTCCTCTGTATCTATCTGGGCACGTTGTAATTTTCCACTATAATCAACATAAATGGCTTTCCATTCAGTGAAAACATCTAACGCCTGGACACCAGAATCACGATGTCCATTGCCAGTTCCTTTCGTTCCGCCAAACGGTAAATGAATCTCAGCACCAGTAGTACCTGCATTGACATAGACAATACCTGTATCTAAATCACGTTGTGCTTTAAAAACACGATTTATATCCCTTGTAAAAATAGAGCTGGATAACCCATAAGTAACTTGATTATTTACTTCAATAGCTTCTTCAAAACTACTTACTTCAATTAATGAAACTACTGGCCCAAAAATTTCTTCCTGCGCAATTCGCATGTCAGGCTTAGCATCGGTGAATAAGGTCGGAGTAAAATAATATCCTTGATTATTGCTTTCCCATTCAGACCCTCCTGCTAATAACGTAGCGCCCTCTTGTTTTCCAACTTCAATATATTTCTTGATTTTATTTAACCCTGCTTCATTGATAATCGGACCTACTTTAATTCCTTCTTCCAAACCATTTCCAATCGTTAAATGATCCATTGCAGCTAAAAGTCTTTCTTCTAATATCTTTTTCACTTTATGATGAACAATCACACGACTACATGCCGTACAGCGTTGCCCACTCGTTCCGAACGCACTCCAGAGAATCCCTTCTACTGCTAAGTCTAAATCTGCATCATCCATAACAATAACTGCATTTTTTCCGCCCATTTCTAGTGATACTTTCTTTAACTGCTTCCCACAATCCGATGCAATATTTCTTCCCGTGTCATTTGATCCAGTAAAAGATATTACTCTAATATCTTCATTTTGAACCATTGAATCGCCAACTTCTGATCCCTTACCAAATACAACATTTATAACACCGTTAGGTAATCCAGCTTCTTCAAATATTTTAGCTAATTCATATGCCATAATAGGTGTTTCTGTTGCTGGCTTCCAAATCACCGCGTTACCAGCGACAATTGCTGGGAATGACTTCCATGTAGCAATTGCAATTGGAAAGTTCCATGGCGTAATGATACCTACTACCCCTACAGGACACCGCTGACTCATCGCAAATTTATCTTTTAATTCTGCTGGTGTAGTTTGACCAAACAATCTTCGACCTTCTCCAGCCATATAAAATGCCATATCAATTCCTTCTTGAACTTCTCCTCTTGCTTCTTCTAATACTTTTCCATTCTCCATAGTCAATAGACGAGATAGTCGCTCTTTTTTATCTTTCATAATCATTCCAACACGGTATAATACTTCTGCACGTTGTGGTGCCGGTACAAGTGCCCAGTTCTTTTGAGCTTTTTTAGCAGCTTTTACTGCCTCTTCAACATGATATCGATTAGACAATGGTACTTGCACAATACGTTCACCATTTGCAGGATTTGTAACGGCAGTAGTATTTTCCACATCTACCCATTTACCATCAATAAAATTTTGTAATACATCGGTCTCTAATGTAAGCGCTGTCACTAATAATCCCTCCTTTAAAATTTGAAGCAAGAAAAAGTAATAAACCTTACCAACTCAAGTATAAATGACAATGTTTAAATTTTACAACTATTTTTAAAATACGTAAATTTACTAATAAATCACTACTTAATGTATTTGATTTTTATTATTTATATTCACTAAACGGGAAATCTCTTACGAAAGCTTATAACTATAGTTTAATCTGTTAATCTTTTCATTGTATTCACAATTCAATACCTTCTCTTAACATCTTCTTCTTTTATGTTATACTTATAAAATAATTTTTTTATAACGAAAGGAATTTGACATTATGGATCAACGAAAAGATCAATGGGCATCAAAACTAGGGTTTATCTTATCTTCCGCTGGCGCTGCGGTTGGTTTAGGAGCAATTTGGAAATTCCCTTATATGACAGGGATGAATGGCGGAGGAGCTTTCTTCTTTATCTTTATCCTATTTACAATCATTATCGGATTGCCTTTGTTAATTGCTGAATTTATCATAGGTAGAGGTGCACAAAAAGAGGCAATTTCAGCTTATCAAAAGCTTGCTCCAAAAAGTATATTCTCCTTTATAGGTCATTGGGGAGTAATAGGTGCCTTTATATTAATGTCTTTCTATTCCGTTGTTGGAGGATGGGTATTAATCTACAGTCTTCTTTCTATTCCTGGAATGGTTATTACTGATGGTGCACAATACGCAGAATTATTTGCATCGATAACAGGTAATCCATTACTTACTATTGTTGGACTTGCACTATTTATCTTTATTAATTCTTTTGTTATATCTTCTGGTATAAAAAATGGAATTGAGAAATATAGTAAAGTCTTAATGCCATTGTTATTTATTTTCTTTATTATAATCGTTATACGATCTGTTACTTTTGAAGGAGCTATGGAAGGAATACAATTCTTCCTTCAACCAGACTTTTCAAAATTAAATGGTGAAAATATCTTATATGCATTAGGTCAGGCATTTTTCTCACTTGCTGTAGGTATTTCAGTAATGGTTACGTATAGTTCTTATTTAGATAAAAACGTGAGCTTAGGAAGTTCAGCAGCTTCCGTTTCGATTATGAATATATTTGTATCATTGCTGGCAGGACTTGCGATTTTTCCAATTGTATTTTCTTTTGGATTAGAGCCAACGGAAGGCCCAGGACTTCTATTTATCGTTCTTCCTGAAGCATTTGCGCAAATGCCGTTTGGTGAACTATTCTTAAGTCTATTTTTACTTTTATTCTTATTCGCCATCCTAACATCTTCTTTCAGCATGCTAGAAATTATCACTGCAGCTGTAACTGAAAAAAAGAATGTTTCTCGAAAATCTGTTGCTTGGATAGCAGGTATCCTTGTATTGGTTGCTGGTATTCCAGCTGCATTATCTTCAAATGTACTTGCTGACTTCCATATTTTTGGGAAAACCGTTTTTGATGCAAGTGACTTTCTTGTCAGTAACATTATGCTTCCAGCTGGTTGTTTATTTATTTCTATATTTATCGGTTTCAAAATGGATAAACAGCTTGTTAGACAAGAATTTAGTTATGGAAATAATTTAAGTAATGGCGTCTTCCAAACATGGTATCAACTCATGCGTTGGGTAGTACCCTTCACAATAATTATCGTTTTTCTTTACTCAATCGGGGTAATATAAAACTAAATAGATTTTTGTTCCTCTCATCTATTTGATGAGAGGTTTTTTATAATCCGGGTTTCAAGATAAGGAGTGATAGTATGTCTAAAAAAATTATCATTGTCGGTGGAGTTGGGGGCGGAGCGACCGTTGCTGCACAAATTAGGAGAACCAATAAAACGGCAGAAATTCTTGTATTAGAACGAAATGGATATGTCTCCTTTGCAAATTGTGGTATGCCATATTATTTAAGCGGTACAATTACTGATCGTCAAAAATTAATTTATCCTGAGGAAAAGTTTGCACAAAAATATGATCTGACTGTACAAACACATGCAAATGTAACAAAAATTAACCGTAATCAGAAAAGTGTTGTATATGAAAAGCATCAGACAGAACATAGTGTTTACTATGATATTTTAATATTGTCCCCAGGAGCTTCACCTGTACTACCAGATATAGAAGGATTACAACAAGCAAATACATTTCCCTTAAGGACGATTGAAGATATGGATGAAATTGAAAAATTTATTCAATTTAATAATCCTCAATCGGCTGCTATTATTGGTGGTGGATTTGTCGGGTTAGAAATGGTAGAAAGTCTATATAATCGAGGTCTTTCTTGTTCCTTAATAGATAGTTCTGAACATGTATTAAAAAGAATCGACAAAGAAATGGCTATACATATAGATGAACATTTACAGGAAAAAGGAATAACTTTGTATGTCAATGATGGATTAAAAAGCTTTTCAAATGATGGTACTTCCTTACTCCTTTCCAGCGAGAAAACGATCCAAGCAGATATGACTATTATGGCTATAGGAATAAAACCAAATACAGCGCTTGCCATTGATGCCGGATTGGAAATTGGAGAAACCGGTGGGATTAAAGTAAATCAATATATGCAAACTACTGATCCACATATCTTTGCTCTTGGTGATGCAGTGGAAGTCACTGATTTTATAACTGGAGAACCTGCTCATATTGCCTTAGCTTGGCCGGCTCATAGGCAAGCATTCATTATCTCTTCTTACTTGAGTGGCAACCCTATATACGATGATGGTATAATTGGATCATCGATTTTACGCGTCTTTGATTTAACTATTACAGCTACTGGGCAAAACAAACAAACTTTAATCGATAATGGGATTGAATTTGAAGAAACTATAATGAAAGGATATTCTCATGCAGCATATTATCCGGGTTCAAAAGAGCTTTGGATGCAAATTGTCTTTGATAAAAATACTGGACAATTATTTGGTGGAAGCGTAATTGGATTTGAAGGTGCAGATAAACGGATGGCTGTTTTAGCTACAGCAATCAAAGGAAAGTTAACAGTAGCAGATTTAGCTTCGTTGGAATTAGGTTATTCCCCTATCTATTCAAGTGCAAAAGACCCTTTGAATATACTAGGTTACAAAGCTATGGAACAGCTTGGGAATTGATTATGCCCTTACGAATTTGACATTGAGATCCCCCTCTAAGAAACAGATGTAATTATAATCTGGCTACTTAGAGGGGGAGAGTATTTCATTCTTATAAAAAACATCTTATCATCGACGATGCTAGAAGGCTACGTAATGAAAAGATGTTACATAAAAATATATTAATTATCCTCAAATTGATAAATTAGTTCATATTTACTTTCATCTAATAACTCTGCTACATGAATTCTCACACCATGTCCAAATACAATTTCATCCTCAGTCATTGCGACTACCATCGCTTTTGTATTGTTTTGAACATCTAAGAATATATCACCCACTGCCGGCTTTAATGCATCATCTTTTTCTGCTAAATAAGAAATCGACTCATCTTGAATTTGTTGTTCTTCTGGAACAAGATTTTTATCATAATAGGCAATCTCCTGACTAGCCTCTGATTTCCCTGGTACCATTACTACATATTCATTATGTTTCACACCATTATCGCGGGTGGTTAATACATTCCCATTTTCGACTTTTTCTACTTTTTCAATTTCATTCAATGAATAGTGATCAAGAAAATCAGGAGTAGGTTTTACAATTAAAATGTAATCACCCGGCTCTGGTTTTGCATGTTTATCAATGGTGTATCTTTTCCCATAAAATATAAATGTATCATTATGCTGTGGACGATATAACTCAATCTCTTTAGCAGTAGTTAAAATCTGCTTCATATCTTTTAGACGATACATATGAACAGATTTTTTAAACATGGGTTTTACAGAATACACTTTATGCAATTCATTCTCAAAGAAAACAAATTGACCTTTTCTAACTTGATAAAGTTTCATTTAATGTAGCCTCCTTAATTTCATTTCTATAAATAAAATTTTATTAGAATCCATTTTTATATTCCCTTGAAACGCGACTTTTTAAACATAGAACTTTGATTAATGTACATTTGCTTTCATATGTGCAAATGGTAATGAGGTGTCTACCTCACCATAAAGCCTTTCTTCAGGAAATTCTATACCTTCTGTCCATTTATTAAAATCAATAACATATGGATCAGTATCTCCTCCTAAACTGAACCAAACTTTCCTGTCTGCAGGCAGATACCCAGAGGTGTGGATCGTACCTCCCCAATTTTTATATTGTTTAGAGAAAACTCCTTTATCCGTATCGTTCATCATGCGAAAAGCTTCTTCTGCACTTAACTTATTAACGCTATTGTTTTGCATTGCAACTAATCGGCGATAGGAATCATCTAAGTAATTTCGATTTTCTGATGTTAAATTTTCAAAATGATTGGTACACAAATTTCCTTTTCTCACCGATGTTCCACGTGCAGATCCTTCGATTATAAATGTTTCTTCTTGTTGATCCAATACTAAATAACTAAATGCATACCGATGTGGAATTTCTTGTAGTAATTGTACTGCTTCCTCTACACTAGAACATGTTTCTAATACAATTCGGCTAATCATATTACAGATAAATCCTTCCCCAGGCTTTTTACGATGGGTAAAGTTATATCCCAACACGAGCCCATGTTGGTTCATCCCGTCTAACCTTCCCGTAATACGTTGAGACGGTCCAATACTTGCTAATCCAGTATCCGTAGGTTGAAACAATACCAATCTACCTTCATATGTTTTTGGATGATAATCATAATTCCTAATCATATATTCGCTACTTGTAAATACTGAACATCCACTCGAAGGCAAATTAATTCGATAACCAGCAAATTCCTGAAGAGTATCGGAAAGTGACCACTCAATTCCATCTTTAATTCCCTCTAGCTCTTCCCATATTCCAGGTGCATAAGCATTAATCATAGCTTTTACTTCATCGATATTAACCGTAAATCTCGGCCTCCTTAGTTTCCATTGCTTCTTACGGTTTTCCATTACAAAAGAATTTTTGATACTATCTCCTTGCATTTTTCCAAACTGATAATGTGATCCTCTAAAAGTTATTAGATCTGAATAAATTTGTTGCATGAAATAATCACCTGACTCTAATTAGATAGTAAGTACAGTCTACTGAAAAAAATGTATAAAGTGAAATAACTTTCCTCGGCTTTGTTAGTTTAGCTTATAACCCCTAATAAATTCAATAAAAAAACATGAAGAATTTATATTTCTTCATGTTTCAAGTTGTTCTACTTTTATAGATAATGCTTCCCATCGTGCCATTTTTCTCTCTAAGTCTAATTCTACTGCTTGTTGTTTCGCATATAATTCTTGTACTTTTTCTGAATCACTTCCAGCATCAACAATCGCTTGTTCAACTTCTACAATTTGTTCTTCTAATTCTGTAATTTCATCCTCAATCGTATCCCATTCTCTTTTTTCCATATAAGATAACTTCTTTTTCTTCTTCTCATTTTGAGAAGTTTTAGTCGGTGATTGTTTTTTGGGTGTTGGTTGTATTTCTTCTGTTTCCCTTTGCTTTTCAAGAAATTCAGTATAATTCCCATAAAAAGTATCCGTATTGCCATCACCTTTAAATACAATTAATTTATCAACTACTCTATCTAAAAAGTATCGATCATGCGATACAGTTATTACTACTCCAGGAAAATGATCCAAGTAATCTTCCAGAACAGATAGCGTCTGTGTATCCAAATCATTTGTCGGTTCATCTAAAAAAAGCACATTGGGCTCTTGCATTAATACTTTTAATAAATACAAACGACGACGTTCTCCTCCAGATAATGTTCGAATATAGGACCATTGTTGAGCGCGGTTAAATAAAAATCGTTCAAGCATCTGCTCAGCAGTAATTACTTCTCCATCCTCTGTATGAATAACCTCAGCTACATCTTTAATATATTCGACAATACGCTGTTGATCATTTAATTCCTCTTCTCCCTGGGTATAATAACCAATTACCACCGTTTCTCCTATTTTGACAAAACCTTGGTCTGGTTCTGTCCGTTTTGCCATCATATTTAGAAGCGTTGTTTTTCCCGTACCGTTATTACCAATAATACCAATTCGATCTCCTGGTATAATAAGATGAGAAAAGTTACTTAATACTTTCTGATTTCCAAATGATTTATGAAGATCTTCAATCTCAATAACATCATTTCCTAGTCTTTTAGAACCCGCTTGAAATTTAACTTCTTCTTTTCTCGTATCAAATGTTTGATTTTTCATCTCTTCTACACGTTCTACACGAGCTCGTTGTTTTGTCGATCTAGCCTTTGCACCACGTTTCAGCCATGCGAGCTCACGTTTTAACGTATTTTGATGTTTTTGTTCATTACTACGCTCTAGAGACTCTCTTTCCGCTTTCTTCTCTAAAAATAATTCATAATTTCCTGCATACGTATATAAATTTCCTTTATCTAATTCAAAAATTCGGTTCGTTACCCGATTTAAGAAATACCTATCATGCGTGACAAGTAAAACAGATCCGGAATAGGATTGCATATATTTTTCTAGCCATTCAACCGTATCATGATCTAAATGGTTCGTAGGTTCATCCATAATTAGCAAGTCTGCCGGCTGTATTAATGCTTTCGCGATAGCGATTCTTTTTTTCTGGCCACCCGATAGTTTTCCAACAGTAGCGCCAAAATCAGTTATACCCAATTTAGTTAGTATAGTTTTTGCAGTGGTATTGGCTTCCCAAGCTTCTACTTCATCCATTTTTTGTTGTATATGAATTAATTTCTGCTGCAAAGCTACGTCATCTGGGTTATATTCTAAATGATAAAGCGCCTGCTCATACTCTCTCATAACTCGCATGATTACAGAATCACCATAATATATTTGATCCAACACCGTTAAATCTTCTTGCAGATTCGTTTCTTGTGTAACGTATTCTATATGATAATCTTTTGAATGTCTTATCTCGCCCTGATCCGGACTATCCATTCCTGCAATTACTTTAAGAAAACTTGATTTACCTGTCCCATTTACTCCTATAAGACCAATTCGTTCCTTCTGGCCTATAGTTGCGGAGATTTGGTTAAATAAAGTTTTATCCCCATATGTTTTACTTAAATTATCTATGATTAACATTGTACAGACCTTCTTTATTCGTTAATATCATTATCTTCTTTAGTGCTTTTCTTTAATCGAAACCATTCTTTAATTACCAATACTAATAATAATAACATCCAAGAAGTCACTAGATAAAATATCCATGTATTTAATTCATTCATTTGATTATAAAAGCTAGCCATCCCCATCCAAATTAATGCTGTAATCACGAGTTGTCCAACTAATAGCTTCATTTTTGACTCTCTCCATTCAATAAAAAAATACCTAACGTATAGTTTATCTTATACGTAGATATTTTTCTATGGTAATGAAATGAAATATTTTAACTTAGGACTGATTTCAATTTGGAAGATGAGCGAGTATAGTAACGCACATAATTTTTATTTGCAGTAATATATAAACCACTTTTAATTTGATACATATGTCCATCACCTACAGGAAACTTATCTTTTATCACTGTGAATACTTCGCCTTTATGAACAATAACTGCTCTATTTTCCCAGTCAGGACTATTATATGTCCATAAAGAATCTGCCAAAATCTCTAAATACCCTTGGGATGTACCTCCACCACCTGGCAGGTCAAGTGCATTGGCAACACCCGTTGCATGACTTCTTGCTATCGAATTAAGAAATGAGGAAGATTTAAGTTTGTTAGCGTCTTCTCTATGGTCAATAAATCCATTCTCAGTTAATACTGCTGGCATTTGCGATTCACGAAGCATGTGAAAATTCGCTTCTTTCATACCCCTATCATAAAAGCTAGTTTCATTGACAATCGATTGATGTACTAGTTGACGCAAACGATGTGTTTCCGCCTTTCCTGAATAGCTACCATTAAAAATAAATGATTCAAACCCAGTACCTCCGCCGGCATTAATATGAATGGAAACTAAATAATCAGCTTGCCAATTATTTGCCATTGTCGTTCTTTGCGACAGAGAGACCGTTTTATCTGTTTCACGAGACAATCGTACTTCATGACCATCAAATGTTTGTAACAAGTATTCTTTCATACGAAGCGCAATATCTAAAGTGATATTCTTTTCTTGTAATCCATTTCCCGTTGCTCCAGGATCATTTCCTCCATGACCAGGATCAATAAAAATTCGCTTCATACTTATCCTCCTTGTCCATATTTTATTATTTTGCTAACTGATGATCCACAAGTACTTGATGCTGTCTTTTGCCTTTGTATGTCACATAATTATTTTTGAACCAAGCTGTTAATGTAGCTACAATAGTAAAAATTGAAGAAAGTATTTCTCCCCACAGCTCTTGTGTTCCAGGTATGGGATGGTATCCAGCAGTGACCAAAAATTGATTCGTTAAAGCTAGAACAAGTACGATAGTTCGAATAATCGTTCCTTTATCCATGTCCCCACCTCCTTTTTTGTATAAAGGCATGTATTCGTCAATTTTCACACCCTAAAACCAAAAATAATATAAAAAGAGTGTTTTAGTATTTGAAGTGTTATAAGAATAGAGGCACAAACGACCGTTTAGAAACGTACGAGTTGGCTATGTTTTTAGGGCGCTTCGACAATAGTTCAACTTCCTTTTTCTTTTGAGATAAAGAAAACACGGTGAACTTGAAAGCGAAAAGAGCCTTCATGTGCAACATGCAGCAAGTCTTCTTTTCACCCAAGGGCATAAGTGCGACTAATCCTCATATTAGTTAAAAACCGCTGCCTGTTAAAAAGCGTCGTCTGCAATAGAAATCAAACAGCATAATATTCGAATTTCATACAAATTATCTTACTGTAAAATTCACTCATGGAATAAAAAAAGAAAAATCAACCGAAATGATTTCATTCCGTTTGATTTTTCTTCCGTCCTTAACAGCTATTCCATTTTGTTATACTCTGCTACCATTTGCTCATAGGTTAGGGCACCATAAGATTTATGCCTGATAATACCTTCAGAATCAATCATATATGTGGTTGGAATTGGACTAATTCGATACGCTTTTGATACTTCACCTTGTTCATCTAATAGGATTGGAAATGTCAGCTCTAATTCTTGTGAAAAACGTACTACCTGTTCCCTATTCATTTCCGTATCGGTTAGATTAACAGCTAGAATATTGGGTTGTAAATCTTGATAAAATCGTTGCATATCAGGCATTTCATGTCTACATGGAGGACACCATGTAGTCCAAAAATTTATCATAACTCGTTCTCCCTTAAAATCTGAAAGTCGGAGTTGTTGACCATCTATTGTTTTCAATTCAAAATCTGGTGCACGTTCGCCAACTTCAGTCCCATTCGCATAAACAGTCATGATTGGTAAAAACATGCTAATGCTTATCACCATAACATATTTTAAAAACTTCATTTATCCCCCTCCATTACAAGCTTTAAACTTAGTTTTCCTGTTCTTTGAATTTGCATACAAGAAAAATTTCATCATGTTTTACTGTAAATATGTAAGCATCGTAAATAAATTTTAAATTTTTCTTACTTTAATGCATAAAAAGTAACTTGAAATATATACTCAAAAGTGGGAAAATTCGTTACTAGGGGAGCTATAGTGAAACTTCATTCAGTCAGGATTATGGATTCGGGCATTTTCTATCAGCTAACTCCACTTGCCCTCTTTGCATTAGCCTCACCATCTTAAAGTGTGAGGATAACTGCCATAACAAGCGGGATAAAGGTCAATGAATTTTTAAATTGCCTCAAGTAAATAAATGGTATAAAAGACGGAGCTGATCATTATGACATTAAAAACCGGTTTGAAAGATTGTATTACCGATGTCGATGGAGTACAGGTTGGACATACAACGCTTTATGAAAAAATAAATGAGATAGATACTATATGTACTGGCGTGACAGCAATATTGCCACATCCAGGCAATTTGTTTCGTCAAAAAGTCATAGCGGGGTGCTCCGTAATTAATGGATTTGGTAAAACAACTGGACTCGTTCAATTAAATGAATTAGGCCTTATCGAATCTCCCATTATGCTTACGAACACACTAAGCGTAGCACCGGTAATGCAAGGGACATTGACGTATATGCTAAATCGTACAAAGGAAATTGGTGATACAACAGGTACGATTAACTTGATTGTTGGTGAATGTAATGACAGCTATCTAAATTCTATTCGATTACAAGCGATTACACCATCGCATGCTATTAAAGCAATTGAGTCAGCAAGTACAAAATCATGCGAAGAAGGTGCAGTTGGTGCGGGGACAGGTATGCAATGCTTTGGCTACAAAGGAGGAATTGGAACAGCATCTCGTCTTATTGAAGTTGAAGATGTTACCTATACCTTAGGAGGACTCGTTGTTAGTAATTACGGAAAGCGAGAACAAGCAACATTTGCTAATTGGGAACACACAGAGCAGGAAACACCAGATGGATCTATTATGATGATATTAGCTACAGATGCACCATTATCCGACCGCCAATTAAAGAGAATTACCAAACGATGCGCTGCAGGTCTTGGACGAACAGGAAGTGCTATCGACCATGGAAGTGGAGATATAGCGATTGCTTTTTCTACAGCAAACCAAGTGTTGCATGATTCAAAAAATCATCTGACAACTGCAACTTATATTCGCGATGATCATCCAATGATGAATCAAATATTTCAGGCCGTTGTCGAGTTAATTGAATCCTGTGTACTTCATTCTCTTCAGAAATCCGAAACTACATTAGGACGATCAGGACATAAATTAGAGAAAGCTCCGTTATAAGAACAAAGGCACTAGCTTCAGACGATTAGTTATCCACTGCATCTAATTTTATAATTTCCTGCAATAAAAAAACCGAGCTATAGCTAACAATTACAATTAGCTATAGTTCGATTTGGCCAGCTTTATTTTGATTTTTGAAAGAAAACATTAGGGACATCAGAACGGAAGAGCATTAATTTATTAGTTACCGGATGATAAAATGAAAGTATCTTCGCATGAAGACCCAACCTACCGATGACACTTCTACCTTTGGAACCATAACGTTTATCACCAACAACTGGATGTCCAAGCTCTTCCATATGTACACGAATTTGATTCTTTCTTCCTGTTTCTAATTGCAACTCCAATAATGAATAACGATCATTTGTTTGGAGAACTCGATAACGTGTAGCAGCTCGTTGACCATCATTCTTTACTCGTGAAGAATACATTTTTCGAGTATTACTTTCTTTGAGCCAAGAGACGATATACCCTTTCTCTTTAGTTACCTGACCTTCTACAAGTGCAACATAAGTGCGTTCTTTTACAATATTTTTCCAATTATTCTGAAGCTTGCGTTTGACTCCCTCATTTTTGGCAAACATCATTACCCCAGATGTATCCTTATCAAGTCGATGAACAACAAATACACGATTAGCTGGATGTTGTTGCTTCACGTAGTGCATTAATTGATGTAACGCCGTATGTTTTCGTTCTTTTTCCGTTGCAATCGAGAGTAACCCAGACTCTTTCTCAATTACAATAATATCTTCATCCTCATACATAATCGACATTCCTACAAATACATCCTGTTGAATTGCTGCTTTGTTTTTCAAGATTCGCACAGTACTACCCTTATTCAACATGAAATTATGTTTCGTCTCGATATGGTCATCTACGGACACTTGCCCTCTCGTCAAAATCGACTTAACGGAATTCCTGCTCCGGTTATTCATTACCTTTAATAAAAATGGTAAAAGCTGTTCTGGTTCTTCTACCTCATACGTGAGGGAAGCAGGTTCCTTCTTCGATCGGGGAGGTTTTCTTTTCTTCATATATCATAACTCCTTATATAAAAAAGTTAAGATGATAACTCACCCTAACTAGAATAGAGCTTTATTCCTTTCACCTTTTTCTAATCTTCATCATTTACATCTGGATCTTCAGGAATTGGCTCTTGTAAATATTCTTCTATCATTTTTCTATATTTTTCCACTTGTTCAAAGTGAGTTGTGAACTGCTGCTTATTTACTAAATATTGCTTGCCGTCATGTATTGCATTAATTTTCCCTTGCAGGACAAGTGCAGATACTGTTGATTCGCTCATTGATAAGTATTCAGCTGCTTCAGGAATAGTAATGTACATGTCCAAGCACCTTTCTCCATTATATTATATATGTTGTACGTTTAGTACATCATTATACTTTGCTTGTTTTTGAATCTGCCCTTTAGCAAATGGACATAGAGGCACAACTGTTTTCCCCTTTTCTCTAGCGTAAGTCACCACATGGTCTAGTAATTGTTGGGCAATACCTTGGCCACGAAGATCAGTAGCTACATAGGTGTGATCAATGACTAAACGATTCTCCCCAGATTCGACAAATGTTATTTCAGCTTGAGGATTACGAATATCTTCACCTACATAAAATTTATTTTCACCCTTACTAATAGTAGCCACACTACCCCTCCTATTATTTAAGCATCTATTACATTATACTCCTATCATTTTATTGGAACAAGCATATATTTTTTCCTATCTTCTTTCATTTATATTGATAGTAATTGGAAGGTACTAGTCAACCTTAGTAGAAAAGGTTGTCATTTCAAATATTAATTTGTCTAAAAAGGATGAAATTTTATTGATAGACGTATATGTTTTCCAACGGCTATAATAATCTTATCTAGAGGAGGTGTCATGATGAAAGAATATATTAAAGTACTGACAACAACTGACTTACCATTACTATTATCCATGGATACTGGTATTATAGATGATTATGTCATTCAAGTTTTTGAACGATTAAGCACTGGTCAAAATCGTATATACGGGTTATTTGTTGATGAACAACTGGTAAGTATTGCTGGTTACTCAATATTTGCCAATCGTTATGTAATGCTCGGCAGACTGCGGAGCGACCGCAGATACCGAGGGAAAAACTACGCTACAAAAATAATGAAATACATTAGAGACATTGCTTTCCAGTTGCCAAATATAACTTGGGTTGGAGGGAATACACAAGAAAATAATCTTGCAGCAAGACGTGTATTGACGAATATCGGTTTAACCGAGCAAGAGACATTATACCCTGCGATAACAAGAGAAATTGATCTGTTTATTAACGGAAATAAGAAATGGCACTCCATTGAGAAATTTAATGATAAAGTTAGCTTACTTAAAGATACTTATATCCAGGATGAGCGTATATTTCCTTTTGAATGTTACTATCCATTTCCAGCGACAAATACATTATTTACCAATTCATATATCGATAATTGGAACGTATATGAAAGTCGTCAACATGATTATCCTCTTGTTACGAAGAAAGATGTAAAAAAGGATATATTTTTACAAGTTATTTATCCATTTGCAGATGTTTTTACACAACCAGGATTGTGGGAAACGGTATATGATGACTACCTTAATCTTAATTTTACTCATCCTGAACAGAAAGTATATATTTGGTTAGATATTCCAGAAGCGCATATACATCATCTCCCATCTAATCATCCATTCAGTATTGATTCACCATGGATATTACATGGAATGAGTATAGATAATTGGAAACAATCGAATAAGCACTCTTTATTGGAATATAATTAATCGTAAACTTAAAATTGTAAACTAAGCTAGCAGTTAAAATTTCCTTACCTGTAGTAAATTAGTATCAGAATCAATTTCATAACTCCCAAGCACATTCAATAAATGAGAGTCATAAGTTCCCAGAGGAATAACACGAGATGAAAATCGTAAATGGAAAAACTTATTTAATTATGAAATTGATTCTTTAAGTAATGTTTTTTAATTTCATTAGTGAATGACGAATATTTATTTGTTTAAATGCAATCATGAATACAAGAGCAAAGATTACATAACTAACTCCAACCAAAAATGCACTAGACAGTGGAGAAAGCCATTCCGTTAAAAATCCTGCTAATATCATTGCAATTCCCATTGAACTGTTTTGTATCATAGAAAAAGTACCAAATAAAAAACCGCGTTTGGACTTCGGAAGTATTTTCATTAACACTGTATCGAAACAAATATTGCTGATCCCCCCTACAAAGCTAATCATTATTGCTAATAAAATAGCTTGGTAAAAAAGGTAAGATTGGCTTAGAAAAAGGTGTCCTATTCCTTCAAAGAAAATCATTACAACTGCGATAATAATGTATTTTCCTCGAATCCATTTCGTAATAAACGAACTCAAAACAAAACCAATACCTAACGCACCATAAATTAGTCCCACTCCAATATTACCTTGACTAAATACATCTAATGCGATCAAATTAAAAACGACATTATCAATACCATTTGCGAGAGGCATCACTGCGAATACAATAAGTAATACACGTAACAATGCAACGTTAAGTATTAGTCTGCTCATTTCACTAAAAGAAGTTTGAGGTTTAACATCTTTTATCCTCTGATAAAAGCCAATCTTTTTGAGACGCCATAAGAGACACGCAGCACATAAAAGAAATAAAGAATGAAAGAAGAATAAGATAATGACATCAAAAAAATAACCCATTAGCCCACCTAGTAATGAACCAAATACGAGTGTGATTCCAATTGCATTCTGTTCTAAACCATTAACGGAAACCAAATTCTTTTTCTGGACAATTTCAGGTATAATCGCAAAACGTACTGGCCTGTAAATAGCATTTCCAATAGAAATAACTAATGCACTAAAGTATAATAACCAAAGTTGCCCCGTACTTACAGCTACTATTGGAAGTAACGCAAAGGGGACTCGCAATAAATCTGCCCAGAATAATAGATTTCCTTTATGAAATCGATCCGCTAAATAACCGCTAATTGGAGCAAAAACAATAGTCGGGAGGACTTGCAAGGATAACAATATACCTAGTGCCATTCCTGATTCAGTTAATTCGTAAAGCAAAGCTAATGACCCTACTTGTGCAAAGCGACTACCGATTCCATTTAAGATAGAACTCCAAAATATCATTGTATAGGTGGATTCTTCATACAGAATCTTTGGAATCATCATAATAGACTATTCTCCTCTTCTAATTAGACATTCATCTAATTAGTTAATTTAAAAATAGACCTGATTACACAGGCCACATTTCTATTGGATTAAGTTCATAAATACCATTTCGTCGAAACATAAAATGATTCATAACGAGTTCACGCCTCACTGTTGCATAATCTTCGTGATATTGCATGATATATTCGTTAATCTCTTTTTCCTTATATGTTTCTCCATGATTTAATCCTCGTATCATATACTCCAAAATAATTAACTTTTTCTTTCTCTGTGCTGGTAGAGCCTCTATCCTTCCTTTACTATCTACAAAGTTTTTTATGACATTTGCTTTCTCTTGATCGGTAACATCAAAGTTCCCAAGCATTTCTTTACCTCCTAATCGAGTGATTGCTAAAGCCGTTCTTTCTAGTTTGTCTTCATTTAGATAGAAATAGATGGTATTTTTATCACGTCGTTGATAAACAATATCAATTTCCTTTAATTTTGCTAAATGATGAGAAATTGTTGGTGGCTTTAACCCTAATTTTCCTGCGATTGCTTGACCGTGAAGCGGACCTTGTTTTAATAAAGTAATAATACGAATTCTAGTTTTATCTCCTATTGTCTTATGAAAATTAACGATACGATCTAATTGCATAATGACACCTCCTCATCTAATTAGATTATAATCTAATTAGATGTATATGAAAACACTTTTTTTCAATCTATATAATGAATTAATTTCATAATAAGATATTTTAAGTAAATTCGTATGTTAGCTGTTTTGTTTTTCATTACAGACGGACGCTTTTTAGCAGGCACCGGTTTTTAGCAAACTTGAAAAGAAGAACACTTTTCAAGTGGAACTTCAGCTCGCTATTTTGAGCAGGAATTTCCGTTTTTCATAACAATCAAAGCCAAGTTATTGCTTTAATCTAAACATATTAATTTGATTCAAGTATATAGAATAGGATTAATACATTGCGTTGCTGTATACAACACGAAAAAGCACGAGTCAGAAATCTATCGTGCAACATTGTCTTTACCATAGATTTTAGACCGTGCTTATGAAAAGGTTATAATTTAATATCCTAGGTTATGCTGAAACACATTGATAGTAGGCGCTCCTTTAACAAGATAGCTCTTCAAATTAGGAATAAAAATATCCTGTATCACTCGATTCGTGTAGTATTCTGTCGCACCAGCTGAATGCGGTGTGATAATTACGTTGTCCATCTCCCATAATGGACTATCCGATTGAAGCGGTTCTGATTCAAACACATCAAGTCCTGCTCCCCCTATTTCTTTTTGTTGCAAAGCAGAAATTAAAGCAGTTTCATCCACTATCGACCCTCTTCCGATATTGACAAAGAATGCACTATTTTTCATTTTTGCAAATTGTTCTTTACCAAACATATGATGTGTTTCTTTTGTTAAAGGTAACGTGACCACTACAAAATCACTTCGCTCTAAAACTAGTGATAAATCTGAAGGAGTATACATTTCATCCACATAGTCAACATCTCTTCCAGAATGACGTACTCCTAGCACTTTCATTCCAAATGCTTGAGCAATTTTAGCCGTTTCCTTGCCAATTTCTCCTACTCCTACAATTCCAATCGTTTTCTCATGAATTTCTGCTTTTAAATTTGCATGATACCACTTTTTCTCTTGTTGTTGTCTAATATACGTATGTATTAAACGTGTAAAACCTAACATATACGCAAATATCGTTTCAGAAATCGGATAAGCATGAACTCCACTAGCACTTGTTAAATGTATATCGTTCTTTTGTAAATGATCAAGATCAAGATAATCTACTCCAGCACTCCATGATTGAACCCATTTCAATTTGTTACTATTTACATATTTATTTGCTTGTGATTCACGCCAATGTACCAGTATCTCTGCCTTATTTAAATTTTCCTCTGCTATATCTTTCCCGGTATAAATATCCCAATCTGGAACGACTTCCTGAATTGCTTGTAAGTTTTGTTCATCTAAATTTAAATTAATTGCAATTGATCTCTTTGTCATAGTTCCTCCCGTCCAGAAATCCATCATACAAAGGACTTCCATTATAAGTAAGTTTTCGAAAAATCTAACTATTAATTATCTTATCAACCTTCCTATTAAATCGCAACGAACTGCGCATTCTTTGTTTTTTTACCAGACTAGTAATACAATGTCATGGAAAGGAGTAATGAAATGAACACCGATTCTTTACCACAACAAATACAACAACTAGTTAAAAATAATCAATACAAACATGAACATTTTCAAGATTTAATTAGAGATGGTGGATATATGCCTCCTAATGAAGAACTAATTATTGATGCGATTACTGCTCTAAGTATGGGGAAAAATATACTTTTAAAAGGTCCAACTGGAGCTGGGAAAACTAAGTTTGCTGAAACACTCTCTTCTCTTTTTCAACAACCGATGTTTAGTGTTAATTGTTCGGTTGATTTAGATGCTGAGAGCTTGATGGGATTTAAAACATTAAGTTATGAAAATGACAAACAAACAATTGATTTTGTACCAGGTCCTGTAACTAATTCGATGAAACACGGTACGTTTTTATATATCGATGAAATAAATATGGCTAAACCAGAAACATTACCATTAATTAATGGTGTCCTAGATTATCGTCGTACGATTACTAACCCATTTACCAATGAAATAATCACTGCACAGGAACAGTTTGGTGTAATCGCAGCAATTAATGAAGGATATATAGGAACTGTTCCATTAAATGAAGCATTAAAAAACCGTTTTATTGTTATCGATGTTCCTTACATTCAAGGAGGTCAATTAAAACAACTAATATCTAATAGCACAAAGTTAGAAGATGAAACTCTTATCAATCTGTTTGTTACTTTATCAAAAGATTTAATAACTGCTGTGGAACAAGGTAAGCTATCAGAAGATGCCGCATCTATTAGAGCTTTGTTAGATGCATGTGATCTTACTACCTTCATTCCTCCAAAACGCGCGATACTTCGCGCAATAGTAGATAAACTAGATGAAGATCGTGAAAAAGCCTTTGTACAAAATCTTGCGGATACACTATTTGATTAAGGAGAATATGAAATGTATCGATTTCATGAATCCAAAGTAGATACGCGTTTATTTATGCAATTACAAGATTTAACTACTGTACTGTCTGGTAATGCTCAGTTGCAATTTGAAAATAGCTATGGCTCATTTGTCGATATTGCTGACAATAAAATTACTGCTAGTCGTTTTTGGGATAAATTAGATATAGAAACAAAAACAGCGGGAACAAAATCAGATGTACTTCTTCGTACAGTCGGAACAATGATGGAAACCCATATTCCAACAATGCAAACCTTTAAAGAAGATGTATCCGAGTTAATGATACCTAAATTTGCGAATCAAATAATAACACTATTAGAAGATATACGCTTAGAAGAGATTATTCGAAAAAATCGTCCAGGATCAAAACAATGGTTTGAAAAACGTCATCAATTCTTTCAACGCTATTTTCAAACTCAATTACAATCGAACATAACGAGAAGTTATGCTACCGATGAGCTTTTTTGTATGATATATCTTCTTATACATGCTGATGGACCTGACCCCTCATTTCCTAGAGTTCCTCAGGCGCAATTAGATATGCTAGAAAAATTAAAACCATATCTCTATCGTGTGTTTGAAGCAAAGAAAACATTAGATAATACCAATTTATGCTTGTCTATTGTTCGTTTAATTCAAGCAGCGGACTATAAAGATAGCATCCATGAATACTTTGTATTTCCCATTGGGCATATCGAAGTTTATGAAAAGAACACTTTGTTTGATGAGTTGACACGCACAGACGATGTTGTGAATGATGATGAACAATGGCTAGACGAAGATGATGAGAATGAATACTTTGATGAGACTTTTTCAACATGGCATCGTGAGAACAAAAATGAGAATAGGAATCAAAATTTCCTGCAATTTGAACTTGAACAAGGTACGAAAACCAATATGATGGGTGGAGGAGCTCGTGAAACAGAGGATGCTGATCAAGCCATGGCTTCTGTTCAAGGTTCTTCCGTTCAAAGTAAACAACAGGATTATTCAGATAAAGAAACCTTATCCAAACAAGAGGAACAACAATCTGGTAGTAGTGGTTCTGAATTTGGAAAAGAAAATGAAGATGCAGTCATGCTTATTGAAAAAGCAGACCCGCCTTCTCTAGAACACCAAGAAAAATATGACCAATATTTAATGGAGATTGACCCTTATAAACGAAAACTAGCAAAAACCATTCAATTAACATTAGAGCACAAACGTAATTTCCCAAGAACCGAGCTTTTATTTGGTCGACTATCTAAGAAATTATTACCAATCATAGTAGATGAGTCCCCTCGAGTATTTTATAAGAAGGAACAAGAATCAAAAGAGTTTGATGCAGTATTCACTTTACTTATTGATTGTTCTGCATCAATGGTAAATAAAATGGAAGAAACCAAACGTGGAGTTGTTCTTTTCCATGAAGTGTTAAAAGAATTACGAATACCACACGAAATCATTGGTTTCTGGGAAGACGCCAATGAAGTAAAAGCGAATTATCAACCTAACTATTTACAATATATTCATGAGTTAAAAGATTCTTTATATGAAAATAATGGTGCAAAAATTATGCAACTTGAACCACAAGAAGATAATCGTGATGGTTTTAGTATTCGTTATATCACAAAACAATTAATGAAGCGTAATGAAAAAAATAAATTCTTGCTCGTATTTTCCGATGGTGAACCTGCCGCAAGTGGGTATGATCAAAATGGGATTCTTGATACTCATCAAGCAGTAACAGAAGCAAGAAAGCATCATATCGATGTAATCGGTATGTTTTTAGCCAATGGAGAAATCCAGGAGAAAAACGACACCACGATGAAAAACATTTACGGAAAAGAGCGAATCATGATCCCTCATGTTGAAGAACTACCAGAACATTTTACTCCTCTTCTCAAAAAATTGCTTTTAAAAGCAATGTAATGAGAGTAAAAATAGAGAATAAACAATAAACATAGGAGGATGAGACATCAATATACAGTCTCATCCTCCTATGTTTTATCTAACTCTCTGTAAATGAATTATTGTATTTCCATATGTAAGTCCCCTGTTTTTGCCCACCCTCTTGATTTTAACGAATGGTAAACAGTAACTGATATCACCGCTGGAATAACAACTCCGATAACGATATACATTAACAACACTCCTGGACCTTGATTTGCTAGTATATTTAACGGTGCAATAAATGAATTCAGACCAAGACCAGCTAACTCATACGGCACTTGAAAATCAAATACTAAAATGGCGATTGGAGCACAAATGATCGATGATAAAAAAGGCCCTGCAACTAAACGTGGATTCTTAACAATATTTGGAACTTGAACTTTTGGTGTCAGAAATGATTGTGCAATGTTTGCTCCTAAATTATTTTGTCTCAATGACATAGCTGTAAATCCAGCAAATTGCGCCGTACACCCAATTAACGCTGCTGCGCTAGATACGGGATCAAGTTGTAAAGCTATCGCCAACGCTGCTGATGACGCAGGTGACATTAAGAAAATACTCCATATAAGTGCAATAACTACAGATGTCACAAGTGGTGATCCTACAGTTGAATTGGCAATAATACGACTAATCTCCTCTAATACTGGTGTGGTTACTGCAGCCAAACCGACTCCTGCAATTCCTCCCACAAAAATAGCAGAGAAAGGAATGGACATCATATCAAGTTTCGTTTTTCCAGCAACTTTCTTTCCTATCCAGATAGCTACAGCAGCAGCTAATACAGCGCTAATAGGTTGTCCAGTGGTTAATACCCAGGCTCCATCAGGCGTCATCGCCAGCGCATTTGCACCTACTGTACTAGCAGCCATAGCACTAAATATAATTAGTGTATTTCCACCTAACTGATAGGCTATTCCTGCACCAATTGCCGGTGCTAACATTAGTTGTGCGGCATTCCCAATCGTAATAAATCCTTCCCAACCAGTAAATGTACCAAATGTTTCAATTAGAAGGCCTATACCTAATGTTACTAACACCGCATTCGCTAATCCTTGTGAACCTTTATACATTCTATCGATAATATATTTCTTTGTTGATTGCTTCATCTATAGACCCTCCTAATTTTCTCTGTTTTAATCCTGCAGATATGAAAAAAAGCCCTTCTCTTCATGGGCTTCGATAAGACTACAAGAATCAGATATGGTTATAATAATTCCAATCTGTAGCATCTTATCTTATAGTCATATAATTAAAATTCCTATTTGGTTTACAGCTGTTTCACACATTGAATTTATGCCCCTTTCATGTTGTAAATTGTTACTATAGTAAACCTATTTTAAATTAGAGTCAATAGTTATTTTTTTCAGAATAGATTCGTTTATCTGGAAGTGATTTATATTAAACATATATTAATATGAATGAAAATGATTGTTTTTGAATGTTTATGATTGTTTAGGGATGGTAATAATGTTATTATTATGTTTGAGGTGATGATGTGTTAACCGATGAAAGACATAGACAAATTTTAAAGAAACTAAATGAAAGCGGTGTAGTTAAATCTCTTGATCTTATAAGTGATCTGAATTGTTCTGAATCTACAATAAGAAGAGATTTAGCGCAATTAGAAGAAGATGGACTGCTTACTCGTATACATGGCGGAGCAAAAAAACACTATTCATTTGATAAAGAACCAACCTACCAAGAAAAAACAATCAAAAACGTTCAACATAAAGCTTCTATTGGAAAATTTGCAGCATCCTTGATTGAGGAAAATGATGTCATTTATTTAGATGCAGGAACAACCACTCTAGAAATGATACCCTATTTGCCAGATATTTCTTTTACTGTTGTTACGAATGGAATAGTTCATGCATCTATGCTTACAAATAAACAAATCCCTTCTTATTTAGTTGGTGGAAAATTAAAGCACTCTACAAACGCAATAGTTGGGTCAAGTAGTCTACGCCAATTAAAAGAATACCAATTTACCAAAGCATTTCTAGGGGTTAATGGCATTGATTTGCGATATGGATGTACTACTGCAGATCCAGAAGAAGCTGCCATGAAAAGTTCAGCACTTCAACAAGCATCAACCGCATATATGCTCGCTGATGAGAGTAAATGGAACAACGTTAACTTTGCAAAAATCTGTAATATTAATGATGTTATTTTTATTACAGAGAAACTTACATCCTTACAGGAAGCTTTTCAACTTCATACTAACATCTTGGAGGCAAAGTAAATGATTTACACAATCACACTTAATCCATCCATTGACTTCATTGTACCAGTGGATCAATTGAAACTCGGAAAGTTAAACTACATGAACGATGAGTATAAAGTTCCTGGCGGAAAAGGAATTAACGTATCTCGTATCTTACAGGAACTTTCAACCTCCTCCACCGCATTAGGATTCATCGGTGGTTTTACAGGAAAGTTTATTATTGATTTTCTTGAAAAAAGAAATCTTAAAACTGATTTTATATCTGTGAGCGAAGATACAAGAATCAATATTAAATTGAAGTCAAGTGAGGAGACCGAAATTAATGGTCGAGGACCTTCCATATCTAATGATAAGGCCAACAAACTTCTTTTACAGTTAGAAAAAATTACTGCAAACGATTTTGTAGTTATGTCTGGAAGTAAACCTCCTTCTTTACCAACTGACTTCTATGAAAAAGCCATCAAAAAAGTGTTAGCAGCTGGCGCACAATTTGCAATTGATACAACAGGAGATGCATTAATGCAATCACTTGCTTATCAGCCGTTAGTTATCAAACCAAATAAACATGAGCTTGAGGAATTATTTGGAGTATCTATTTCAACTGATGAAGACGTCACTAAATTCGGAAAGAAACTGCTAGAGAAAGGAGCTCAGCATGTCATTGTTTCTATGGGAGCTGATGGAGCTATTTTGATAACGAATAATGGAATATATAAAGGTACTTCTCCAAGTGGAACATTACGTAATTCTGTCGGAGCTGGAGATTCTATGATTGCTGGTTTCCTTAGCATCTACTTAAAAAGTCAGAACGTACTTGAAGCATTCAAAATGAGTATAGCCGCTGGAAGTGCCACTGCTTTTTCGTATGATCTAGCAACCAGAAATAAAATTGATAATTTACTTTCAGAAATTGAAGTAACGATATTATAAATATAGAAAGGATGTTATAAATGGCCGTAACTGATTTATTACGCAAAGATATTATGATTATGGATTTGAAATCGACGGATAAGCAATCCGTTATCGAAGAAATGATCAATAACCTTCATAAATATAGAGTTATCAACGATGTAGATACGTTTAAAGAAGCAATTCTTAACCGTGAAGCACAATCTTCCACTGGACTTGGTGACGGTATTGCTATGCCACACGCTAAAACAAGTTCAGTAAAGGAACCGGCTGTATTGTTTGCTAAAAGTAGTCAAGGAATAGATTACGACTCATTAGATGGACAACCAGCTCACTTATTCTTTATGATTGCTGTTCCTGATGGAAATAATGATACACATTTACAAACACTTGCTTCTTTATCCAAACTTTTAATGGAACCAACGTTTGTTGAGAAATTAAACGCTGCTTCTACTCCAGAAGATGTACAGCAACTCTTTTTAAACGAAGCTGAGGAAAATACTCCTAAAGAGGAGATACAGAAAGACAATTTTCAAAACGATTCGAATGAACGACCATTTGTTGTAGCAGTAACTGCTTGTCCAACAGGTATCGCTCATACATTTATGGCAGAGGATGCACTTAAAAAACAAGCAAAGAAAATGAATATTGATATTAAAGTGGAAACGAACGGCTCAGATGGAGCGAAGAATAAATTAACTTCTGATGATATTCAACGTGCTAATGCAGTTATTGTCGCAGCTAGTAAAAAAGTGGAAATGGAACGATTTAATGGCAAACATGTCATTGAACGGCCAGTAAGTGACGGTATTAAGAAAACTGAAGAACTTTTAACTAAAGCAATTAATCAAGATGCACCAGTGTATCAGGGATCATCTTCATCCAGTAAAAGTGAAAATGAAGAAAATCAATCTACTTCTGTATGGGGAAAAATATATAAAGACTTAATGAACGGTATTTCTCATATGCTACCATTCGTTATTGGTGGCGGAATTATTATGGCCATCTCTTTCTTATTCGAAAGTGTACTGGGTTCAGAAAGTGAAATATTTAGTTTCCTAAACGATCTTGGAGGTAGTGCTTTTAATTTCCTTATACCGATATTAGCAGGTTATATTGCAATGAGTATTGCTGACCGACCTGGCCTAATGCCTGGTATGGTAGCAGGGCTATTGGCTTTTAATAGTGATGCGGGCTTTATCGGTGGACTAGTTGGTGGTTTCCTTGCAGGTTATATCGTCGTTGGATTGAAATATGTATTTAAAGGTCTTCCCCGGTCCCTTGATGGATTAAAACCAATTTTATTGTATCCTGTATTTGGCCTATTCTTCACAGGATTATTTATGTACTTTATTATAGGACCAATTTTCTCCGGATTAAATGGTTTAATGGTGGATTTCTTACAAGGATTAGGGACTGGAAATGCAGTAATATTAGGAGCATTACTTGGTGGTATGATGGCTATCGATATGGGCGGTCCATTTAACAAAGCTGCATACACATTTTCTATTGGTATATTTACAAGTACAGGTGACGGTAGTCTTATGGCCGCTGTAATGGCTGGTGGTATGGTCCCGCCTCTAGCAATCGCTGTTGCAACTACATTATTCAAAAATAAATTTGATGAAGCAGAACGTAAATCAGGTGTTACAAACTATGTAATGGGGCTTTCCTTCATTACAGAAGGTGCAATTCCATTTGCAGCTGCAGATCCATTACGTGTCATTGGTTCTTCTGTAATAGGTGCCGCAATCGCAGGTGGACTTACACAATTCTGGAATAGTGCCATTCCAGCACCCCATGGCGGAATTTTCGTCATACCATTGGCAGAAGGACCTCTATTCTTCTTGTTATCCTTAATAATCGGTACAATCATTACCGCAATAATTTTAGGATTTTGGAGAAAAACTGTAACGAAATAAGAATCACCTACGGGCATACATTCATTAATGTATGCCTTTTTTACATTTACAGTTATTTACAAGTGCATTCATTTATCTTACCACTTTCCTTGCTCTTCCTTAATTTTAGGTATATAAACTTATCACAACTAAAAAGGCAAGTATGTTTTATCATACTTACCTCTTGCTCGTTATTATTTTCTTTTATAGTTCTTATGATTAACAACTGTCTTAACAGGTTCCCCTGTGGAGGGATGATTGCCAATATTTACAATTACAGAGTTTTCTCTCACAATTAAGACCTTAGCTTTATTGCCTTTGTGTTCTCCTCGAACAATATCAATTGTTTCCCCAACCTCTGCCATATCTTCTTTTTTCACTGGTTGTGTGTTTTCTTGTTCCATGTTTGGGCCTCCTTCAAACATTTATTTCATATTAGGAAATTTTATTCCTTTCATTCGATAGAGATTTATTTACATTTTCTTGAATCCTCTCTAATAGTATCATAAGTTTAATGGCATTTTCATCATTTTTCAAGAAAATGATCGGAATACTTGTAAGTCATTCTATTTTATATAATTATGGTTAATATAGGAGGTATAAAACATGCCACAAACATTGAAATTCGAGCCCTCATGGGATAAAGCTTTACCTGACCAAGATCGAGTAAAGATTAAACAAACTTTTCAACAGATTAATCATAATACTACTGAGCAGTCCATTACTTTCACACCGCTTTGGCAAGCCCGAAATTACAAAGGCGAGCTTCTAGTAACCGTTATTATTAACAATTATAGTGAGGACAAGTTAACATTTGATCAAACACCAATTAATTATATGGAAGACGATCAAGTACTCGCGACCCATTTCTTTACCTTAAACACAGTAACTATTCCCTCTAAGACAAGCATGCCCTGGGCTTTCATTTTCCCAATAGAAAATATCAGCCAGCAAGCTACATTTGATAATGGAATTCTCAGTTGGGCATAACAGCACTGTTTTTCTGATACTTCATCAAACACCTGGACCAATTAGTCTAGGTGTTATTACATATTTATTTCCAAGCTAAAGTATTATATATAAATTATCTTAATTTTATGATATATTATAATATGATTACAACTTTATAAATTCCTAGTAATTCGCTTTAAAAGGGTTGAAAATATTCTCATAACAACATAAAATTATTCAAGTCAATAGAATTTTTATACAACTTTATTTATATTTTCGATATATTAAAAAGACCAATTACTCAAATCAAAGATAGGAGCTGATCATAATGAGTATGGCACCTACTACAAATGGACAGGCTTACCATTTTAATTCTTCAACATTAACTCAAATTACGAATCTAGCTACATATGTTAAAACCCCAGTTGAATTATTTCATATGACAGAAGAAGAGCTAACAAAAGCTGACTTTTTAATCGTAATGATTAAAGACCATAAAGATAGTGAACAACTGATAAAAGAATATAATCCACTCCCTACACCTGTTGCTATTGTCATTTTTGATATTGATATGGCTCATGTAACAAGATTGTTTGAAATGGAATTTGATGGATATTTTTACCATTCTATGTTGGAAAAAGATATTATATCTGGCATTGAATTTATTAAGAGCGGCTATACCTATGTATATCCCGAACTCGCAAAACTACTTCATGAAGAATATGTTCGTATCGCTAATACATTACAAGCACGACCAGAGGGCTTGCTTACAGATAGAGAATGGGATATATTAATTGAAATTGCAAAAGGGAATAACAATGACCGGATCGCTTTAAATCTAGAAATATCAGATAAAACGGTTAAAAATCATGTCACTACCATTCTTCGTAAACTGGACGTAAACGATCGTACGAATGCTATGCTGTTAGCATTTCGCAAAGGATGGATATAAATTTTAAAAAGGTTCAGAGCTGATAACAGCTCTGAACCTTTTTAAAGTGATGCTTTTATTACTTTTTTATAATAAGAGATAGATAATATTCCAAACAAGGAATAAAGGAGTGTATAAATTAATATAACAACTATCATCGGTGTCCAAAGTTCTGTACCAAAGAAAAACCATCCAGATCTAACAGCAAAATAACTATGACTAATTCCAAGAATTAAAGGTATTCCGAAATTAAATAATTGTTTTATCCGTATGCCACGTTGTAAGTCAAATTGAGTAAATCCTATTTTCCGTAAAATAGTATAGTTTCTTTTTTCATCTTCCGATTCATCCATTTGTTTAATATAAAGGATACATCCCGAAGTAATGAGGAAAGTTAGTCCTAAAAATCCTACGATAAACATAATCATTCCCATTGTATATTTCTGAGATTGAATTGATTGTAGGTATGAACCATATCCTAGGCCACTCTCACCATAAATAGAATTATAAAGATCATTTGCTTCTTCTAGTTCTCTTTCATTTTCAATATCAATTCCTGCATACTCCTCATAACTTTCTAAGCCTGTTGTTAATTGTTTATAAACAGAGGAATCCACAACAGCTAACGGAAACCCTCCATTACTATATGAAAATGGAACAATACTTTCTTCTTTTCCTTCTATATAGTCTAATGTAATGTTTTCAGTTTCAGTGAAGAGCGTAAATTCTTCCTCTGCATCCATTTGCATAAATTCATCTAAAACACCTTGTACATTCATAAAAATAGATTCTTCTCGATTTAAATCTACATCAGTAATATATTCATCACTGATCACGATCATTGTAGTATCGTCCGGTTTGAAAAAGTTATCATCTGTTGGTCCATTTATAACGTTACTTAAATCTGCACCAACTTCATATAATTCCATTTCTATAGTTTTATAGTTAATGTCATTATCTTCTAGTGCAATATAAAAATCCTCTGCTTCCTCAAAGCTTGGAATAGAAAAATGATTGGGATTTGTGTTCTCCGCTTGTTTTTCAATAGAGTAATAAGATATATATGCTAGAGATAAAAATCCGATTGCCAAAGCTGAAATTGTTGTTATTACCGTTAATAAGAGAGAGTTTGAACGCATTCGAAACATAATTGACGATAGTGAAAGTACTTTATTAATAGTTAAATATCCATTATTTTTCTTTCTTATCAAATAAAATATAAAACTTACTGATCCTTTGTAAAATAAATACGTACCAATGATTACTGATGCCAATATAAGAAGCATCACGGCGAATAAACTATTTATTGTGACAAAATCACCATCAAATAATTTAGACGACATATAATATCCAAACAAAATAGCGACAATACCTACTATTCCAATTAATAATTGCCATTTAGATATCTTTTTACTTTTTAACTCAGTAGAGGATTGAAGCTGGAATAAGTTTATTAACCTTTGTCTGTGAATAAATAAAGCACTTACTACCATAATAACGATGTAAATTACCATGAAAACTAAAAGTGTCTGTATTACTGCCTGATTAGAATAATTTAATTCAGCCACTTCATTTAAGTCCATTAATCGAATTAAAATCATCATCATAAGCCTTGAAGAAATAAATCCAATGAAAATACCTGTAATCAAAGCTATGGTATACATAATTATATTTTCAATACTAATAACCTGAAAGATTTTTCCTTTTGTAAAGCCAACTAATTGTAGTAATCCAATTTCTCTACTTCTACGTTTGATAAATAGATTATTTGCGTATATTAAAAATACTCCTACAATAATAATTAACATCACTGAAGCTGCCCGTATAGCTGCAGCCCCTTTGATAGAACCTTCTACTTCATTCATCGCCGGATCGTATTGCAATGTAACAAATGAAAAATATAATGCGACACAAAATGTCAGAGCAAATAAATATAAATAATAATTTTTGGCGCTCTTTTTTAAATTTGTAAAAATCAGCTTTCTAATAGTCATGATGTACGCCACCTAACACGCCTTGAGTTTTTATAATGTCATCAAAAAAAGATTTACGTGTCTCATCACCTTTATTTAACTGAGAGTATATTCTTCCATCTTTAATAAAAATCACCCTACTACAATAACTAGCTGCTAATGGATCATGTGTAACCATCACAATTGTAGATGCTCTTTTTTCATTTAAATCTACTAATCGATTAAGTAAATTTGAAGCTGCTTTTGAATCTAACGCCCCTGTTGGTTCGTCAGCAAATATCATACTAGGATTGTGAATAAAAGCTCGAGCAGCAGAAGTACGCTGTTTTTGTCCTCCTGAAATTTCATTTGGATACTTATCCCGTATATCAAAAATTTCTAATTCCTGAGCCACCTGTTGAAATCTAATTTGGGCATCTGTTTTAGATATTTTTTGTACAGTTAATGGTAATAAAATATTTTCTTTTACCTTTAAAGTATCCAGTAAATTATATTCCTGAAAAATGAATCCCAAATGCTGCTTTCTAAATTCTGCAATTTGCTTATCTTTCATACTCGTAAATTCTTTTCCTTCAATTTGAATTTTTCCTTGACTCACTTTATCGATAGAAGATAGCACATTAAGTAAAGTGGTTTTCCCAGACCCCGATGCCCCCATTATTCCTACAAACTCTCTCTTATCTACTGTTAAATCAATTCCTTTTAATACCTCTTGACGATTGAATTTATTTCCATAACTTTTATAAACTTGTTGAGCTTGCAATATACTCATTATTTATTACTCCTTTTTAATTCTAGTTTCTAGTATGAACCTATTTTATCGTATATAAATAAAGAAATTCCTTCGATTCTCCGAACAATATAATAAAGCATGTGACATTGCTGTCACATGCTTGTTATATGTAATAAATCATTCTTTTTTGGAAAAATCAACTGAAAACAAGTACCTCTATTCCATTCAGAAGAAACTTCTATTTTAATTCCTAATGAATCAGCAGCTTGTTTCGCCAAGTATAAACCCATGCCCGAGGAACTTTGATCAAAATGCTCCTTTGTTGATGTAAAACCTTTCTCAAAAATTCGCGGCAAATCTTTAGCGGATATTCCCCGCCCCTTATCTGATATATAGAGTATATTTTGATTGTTCATGATTAAACTTCGAATCGTTATATCATTCTTTTCACTATACTTAACCGCGTTAGTAATAAGTTGACGGAGTATAAAATGAAGCCACTTCGCATCGGAAAGCAACTGAGTGATGTTTAGTTCAATTTGAAAACCTATCCCTTTCTGCATACACCAAGAACGCAATGTTCTAATTTCTTCATTAATTATAGATTCCAAATCAACATTTTCTATATACAAATCATTTTTCATAAAGGGAATTCTTCGCTGATGAAGTTGTTGATCTAATAACAAATGAATACGAAGCCATTCATAGGACAATTGAGAACGCAATTCTTTATCTTCTACCCGTTCTAACATTAACTGCATTGTGGTTAATGGAGTTTTTACTTCATGTATCCACACAAGGAGATCATCTTTTTCTCTTCGTACATCTAACTGGAGCTGATTATATTCTTCACGGTATATTTGAGATTGATCTTCTAGTGCATTAGTTACAATTCTAGAAAATAATGTGTCTCCTTCAGGCATATCTATTAAATCTATCTCTGGCTTCCATTCCATTAATTCTTTATAAAACTTAGTTTCTTTCCTGTAGCGTACTATAAAGAAAGTAATCCCAATAATAAATTGGATAAATATAATATAGTAAATAGATTCCATAGGTATAGTCATATCAATATATCCAACGATTAAGGTGGTTAATTGTAGCGCTAAAAACAATATAATCCAACTAATTCTTTCTTTCATATAACTGAAAATCATTTGCCTTACTCCTCTATTGCTATGTAACCTTGTCCAATCCTAGTTTCAATAAATTTCCCAAGTCCTAGATGGTCAAGGCTTTTACGAAGTCTATTTACATTTACCGTAAGTGTGTTATCACTAATAAATCGCTCATCATCCCATAATGCTCGAATAAGTTCATCTCGAGATACAATTTGATTTTTTTGGTCGACCAAAATGCGAAGAATACTATTTTCGTTTTTACTTAACTCCACCCTACCATCCTTATAATGAATATCACCTTTACTAAAGTTGATGGTAGCTTGATTCCAAATTCTTATATCAACATTTGCAGATTGACTATAACGATACGTTCTACGAAGAATAGCTTGAATTTTAGCAAGTAATACCTCAAAATGAAATGGTTTTTGAACATAATCATCTGCCCCTAGTTGCATTGCCATAACCATATCCATAGGATGGTCTCTACTGGATAAAAAAATTATAGGTACATCAGAGCGAGATCGTATCGTTCTACACCAATGGAAACCATCATATTTTGGAAGTTGAATATCGATAATAAGCAGATCAGGTTGAATTTCATTATAACGCTCCATTACAAAATTAAAATCTTCAACCCCAAAAGTTTCATAATCCCATTGATTTAACTGACTAATTAACTCTTTTAACAATGTTTGATCATCTTCAATTATAAGAACCCGAAACAAATGTACTATACCTCCTTTTTTAATTCTCAATCCCGCTCATTAACCTTTCCCAATCAAAGAGTGCACCTGGATCAGTTTTTCGTTCTGGTGCATATTCCTGGTGACCAATGATGTGGTTCCGATCCAGTTTTAATTTATGTTGTCTTGTTGAAATATTAATTAATAGATCTTGTAAAGCTTCATACTGTTCATCTGTATAACCTACATGTTTAGAACTTATTGTATCATAGTGTTCAGCACTCAGCATTGGCAACATTTCTTCTTTTGTACCAATTGCCAATAGTTCAATTCCTATAGAATAAGGATTCAAATTGTTTTCATACTTTAGAATCCCTTCTATCTTCCCTTCACCAGCATGATAAGCAATTCTTTCTTCTGACACAAATCGATATATTTGACCCGTTCGATCAATTACATAATGTGCAGATAACCCATAATCACGGAATAACTCATAAATATCTTCCACATGAAAGGGATCCTCTGGCTTCTTTAGTACATTACTACTAAAGTGCAACATTACGTGAGTTATTAATGTTTTTCTTGGTTCTGAATTCTCTTCTGGAAGATACATATCTATTATAGTTTCTTCAAAACTCACTTCTACAGATTCTACTTTTTCCTCCTTAGCTGCTACTTCTACGTGATCTTCCATTGCTTCTTGTTTACATGCTACTAAAAAAAATAATGCTACTACAACTATAAAACTTGTTCTCCATAAATTAAACATTTTCTATCCTCCAAAGTGATCTACTTTCACTATCGGAAAAAAGAAAATTTTGTTTAATTTCAAGAAATGCCTAATAGAATAGTGAGTAAACGATAGAATGACCATGTTTGCTAGAAATTCTAACTTTAGGAAAAGTAACTTTTAGAATTTTACTTTAAAATAAAAAATAAGCTGGGTATCACCAGCTTATTAACTTCCTTGGTTTAATTCAGTTTGTACTTGCTGTATTTCTTGTGGAGTAGCTTGCTGTGCAGGCTTATATAAACCTTTTTGTAATGCATATTGATATACATTTAACTGTCTTGCCTCATCACCATTACGTAAGCTGATTAATTTTTGACGTAGTTCTGGATTATTTGCCTCTGTAATATATCCAGCATAGCTTTTCATACTCGCATTTAACCCATTTAAATAATCATTAACAATATCCTTATCTTGTAACATGTACCTCTCTCCTTACTGTAAAAATGGGAGTAACTGTTGTTGTGCTTGTCGAGCTGCTTGAGCATCACGTTGTAAAATTGACTTTAATTCCGGATCCATTGCATCTTGAGCATAAGATTCTAATTTATTGGCAATCATTTCATGCTCTCCAATCATTTTCCGCAGATTTTCTAGTTCTGTTTGTGTTAATTGGTTCATCCAACAAGCTCCTTTCGATGATATATCACCGATAGTTTACCCAACACATTACCATCTATACAGAGAAACAGATGACTATTTCTTACTATCCTCGCTATTTTCTAACTCATCTAACCTTTTCTCTAAATGTTTAATCTTTTCTTTTACTTCTTTACCCGAATTTTGAATTCGATGAGTTATTGATTTGATTAAGGCAATAAACGCAAGTAATAGAACCACGAACCCTATTACAAATATTAATATTACCTCCATGTAATCACTCCTTAGACGAATCATACTCATCTATCTAAAAATCTATATTCTTCCATATCTAATAATTTAATTCTCTAATCAGTCGATCCATGAACGTAGTAACATCAATATTTGTTGCTAAACGTGGAGCCTGCCCGGACCACAATGACATATATTCAGACTTCTTTTGCTTAGCAGCTTCTTTACGAATTGATTGTGTCAATGTATTTTGAATAGGAAATGGTAAAGTCATTGCTTCATTTGAATTCATTTCTTCTGTAAATTCATTCTTAATTCCCCTTGCCCATTTTCCAGAGAAAGCTTTTGTAAATACCATTTTATCCTCAGTAGCGTAAAGAACAGCAGTTTTATGAAGGTCCTGTGCGCCACTTTCTTTTAATGTTAAGAAAGCTGTTCCCATTTGGGCAGCTTGAGCTCCAAGTTGTAAACACGCTCGTACCCCTCTCCCATTCATGATCCCACCAGCAGCGATAATAGGAATATTGATTTCCTCAACTGCTTGAGGAACAAGGGCCATTAAGCCGATATTACCTTCTTGAAAAGAACTTAAGAAATGGCTACGATGTCCTCCAGCTTCACTACCTTGCATTACGACAGCATCCATTCCTAGCTCTTGTATAAAAAGAGCTTCTCTTACAGTAGTAGCTGTTCCAATTGTATAGACACCTGCTTGCCTTAACTGTTTTATCTGCTCTTCGCTTGGCAATCCAAAAGTAAATGAGCACACTTTTATTGCTTCTTCGAGAATCACCTGCAAATGTTGTTCGAATATTGCTTGTTGATCTTTAAATTTTGGAAGTTCACCTACTTTATAGTCAGTTATTTGAAGTTCATCATATATGCTTTTCATCATTAGTTGCATGTTTTCCACATGTTGAGAAAAATATGTAAAATCATTGGGAACAAATAAATTAACCCCAAAAGGTTTATCCACTCTTTTTTTTACTTCTTGAATGGCAACTTTTAATTGGTCAGGATCTAAATAACCCGCCGCTATCATCCCTAATCCTCCATTTTTGGAGACATTTGCTACCAATTCTGGAGTTGTAATTCCTCCTGCCATTGGCGCTTGGATAATAGGATATTCAATCCCAATAGTTTCTAATAAGGACGTAACCATAACATCTCTCCTGTTTTTACGACTTCCATATTTACTTCTATATCAATCTGTTAATTCCTGCACTCTCATTTGTTTTTAATTTTTTCTTACCAATTGAAATAAAATTGGAATATTCAGATCCTTGGATTTAATGTATACTAAGATAAAAGCCCAAGGAGCTGATAGCTTTGGAATTTCTATTAGTTCTTATCGTTTATCCGATTTTTGTAATCCTTGCATCAGTTTTTGGATATTTTTTATTCCGAAAATGGTTTGTCTTTCCATCCATCACTCTCATTGTTTTTATGACTCTTACCTTTTTTGTATACAACTCAAGCTTTTTTATCTGGACCATTATTTATACTTTTATATCTTTAATTTTTAGCTTAATCATTCATTACTTTCAAAAAAAAGAACTGCAATATTAAAAAATGGCATAGAAAAGAAAATTCTATGTCATTTTTACTTAATAAAAAGTCATATGCTTTTTTTGATTACGATAATAGTCTAATCTATCTTGCAATGTCCCCGTGTGGAACTCAAATTTATGCCCATCTGGATCTGTAAAATAAATGGATTGCTTATCTTGCTCAGCACGTTCTCGACCTTCTAGAATGTTAACATTCAACGCTTTTAATTGCTGATAAGTACTTTCTAGCTCTGATTCATCGATAGAAAATGCCATGTGAGTATAAGATTCATTAATTTCATTTCGCGGGACATGTTTTTCTTCATTTAACGCTAACCAGATCCCATTCAAATCAAAATATGCTGTGGATCTTCCTTTAACTAACAGCTTTGCATCAAAAACCTGTTGGTAAAAGTCGATAGATTGTTCCAAATTAGACACAGAAAACAGCAAATGATTCAGTCCTTTAATATTAATTATAAAATCCCCCTTGATTTTTCATCCAAATTACATCTGATATTTGTTTAGGCTTATATCCATATATTTCAAATGCTTTATACGTATGGATTTCTTGATAAACGGTTCTCATATGTTGATATATTTCATTATCTGTCTTCTCATAACTATCCCAATACATAATACTAAGTGGCGTCTCTGCATTTGCCACAAAAGCCTGGAATACATAACCTATGTTTGATGCAAGCTTAAATCCTTCTCTTGTATAAAATCGCAATCGCTTTTCCGTATCCTGATTATTTTCATCCACAGGTTCAACTTCAAGCAAGATTGTTTTACCTTTATCCTTTAACATTTGAATTAGTTTTTTCCCGATTCCTTTTCCTCTTGCTTTTTCAGAGACCCATAAAAAATCAATAAATACAAAATGTTCAAATTCAGCATACATCAAAATATGTACATCACTTTCATCTTTATGATAGTGGTCTCCTTTTTCTTTAAGCAGTATATCCATCTGTTGTTTTGCTTTCATTTCATCCTCTGGGAAATAATTATTTAATCGCTCAAACCAATCCATAATTTCTCCTCCATATCTAAGCTGTTAAAATTGAATTCATACTATCAAATAATAAATATATACCTGTTATTAGCAACAAAGCATAAGTAATGACTGTAAATATTTGTTGGTTCATCTTTTTAAATAAGTATTGTCCCAATCCTAAACCAATAATCACTAGAGGTATAGCATACAAGCTTGAGAGCCAAACCGATGTTGTCGTCCCGCTAAATGTTATTTGCGTAATCAGACTAATACTATAAATGAATAGAAAGAAAGCAAGTGTAGTTGCACGAAGCTTTTCTTTTGTTATTTTAGTACCAGTAAAATACAACAATAGGGGAGGTCCTGGCATGCCAATACTAGTAGTTAAAATACCAGAGATCCATCCAACGAAATAATCTCTTTTGGGTGTTGAAATCATCTTTACACGACATAAAAGAAGGAGTGTTAATAACAATAATATAATACTAATCATTAATTTAAATATTATAATATCCACCGTCATATAAATAATAATCCCAAGCGGCACCCCAATAATACTTCCAACTACCATCCGCTTCAATAATATTTTGTCTACATCTGCTCTAATCTTCCATATCAATGCAATTGATATAATTAACGAAAGTACAATGTTTAGCTGAATAGCATCCTGTGGTAAAAATAATAAAAGTAAAAAAGGAGTGGCCATAATTGAAAAGCCAAATCCAGTACTTGTTTGAAATATACTAGCGATTATAATAATACTAATAAAAGCTAAAATCGTCCCCATCCTCACACTCCTTATAACCCAATATGGATGGTGGTTCCATCAGAACAATAAAGAAATTACCTTTCTCTCTGGCTATACTTCATTCTGGACTCTCATCTTACTTATGAGTTACCTTTTTCCCTTGCTACGCTGGGCATTCATCAATTATGTGTTACTTCTTTTCTGGTTACGCTTCATTTTGGTACTCGTACATTTTCAATAATATTCATTGAAAAATCACCTAGTTGTTATATCTATAAGTATACCACGAGTAATAGTTGAATCGAAGGAGAGCACTTGATTCTTTTTGGTGTTACAATGTATTTAAAAATAAACAAATGGAGGATAAAATATGGAGTTGACAATCATTATTTTACTTATTCTCATCGTACTTTATTTGACAATTCAATTAATGAAAACTCGAAGTAAATTAAAATCTATTGAATCAAATACCCAAATTGTGAATAAAAAGGAAAACTTCCATCATACTGATCATCCAATACATCAACAATTATTACTGCTCATTGATCAACAACAAGATGTAAAGGCAGTAAAATTAGCACGTGAAACGTTTGGATTTTCTTTACTTGAGGGTAAACGTTATGTCGATTGGCTAAAGAGGAAAGAGTCTAGTAGAAATATTAAATAATCCCTTGATCTATCCCATAACTAATTAATTCCTCATATGGATCTCCTGCAATTCCCAACAACATACAAAAAGCAGGCTCTGTTTTGATTCCTGCTTTTTTTAATAAGCGAATCTCATCTTTCATCAAAGGATTTAACTTCAATATATGATTTTCAATTTTCATATGTAAATACGCGTATTGTTCAGAAGTAGGAACATTTTGACCAAATAATTCAAACTTGTATCCTTTGAAATCAAATTGCGACTTAACAACTTGATTGCGACGAATGAATTTTTCTTTTACATTAAATGTTCTTAAGTGACAATAATGCAATTGTAGTTTTTGCGAAAATAATTGAAAATCTTCAACAAACATGATGATATCAATATCGGATTCTTCGGTATAAACATCAATTGGATATGTACCACAAACCACAGGATGATATGTGGTGAAATCTTCTAAAACTTGTAATTTCTGCACAGCCTGATATACCTTTTTTTGTTCTAAGTTACCATCTTTTAAAATTTGTAGGCTATTCATTTCCAAACTCCTTTATATAAATTTACGGATCATTAAACCCTAAAGCCATAATATTAATTACAGCTAATATGATTACTAATGAAAAATTTATTAATTGTAAAACTAATTTCCATTTATTATGAGAAAAGATTGCCATTATAAATGCTAAGATGGAAAAGGCTAATGAGGTTAATATAAAAAAATTTCCCACACGAATAAATGTGATGTTCATTAAGTAATTCCAGTCAAAATACAAAGTCATCATTAAAACGACAGAAAAGATGGTTAAAATCAACGCGAGAAGTGTAATTATTTTTTTACCCTGCACACTATCACCATACCTTACTATTTTTTAAATCTTGAATATGATAACTCTAAAACTATCTCTTTACCCACGTATTCTCCAGTCCTCATGAATCCAACTTGTTCATACAATGTAAGGGCAAGATAATTTTCAGGGACAGCAGAAATAAGAATGTCATTAACTTTATATTTTTCAAAAAAGTATTTCAAAAATTGCTTTAATGCTTTCTTACCGTAACCTCTTCCTTGAAAATCCTTTCCAATCATATAACGTTCCAACCACCATGAGTCACGTGGATAATCTTCATCAGCAGGATAAAAACAGTACATGAAAAAACCGACAAGATCCTCATCATTATAAATCGCATATGGATGCTTTTCATCTGATTCATAATTTGCTTCCAATATCGAGAACCAGTTCGGTGCTACAAAGTCTGCTTGATTCTCATTCACCTTTAAGGATATTGCGTTTTTATAATTAGAAGCATCTATTTTCCTAAAAGTAATTGTCATTACAATTCTCCTTTATCATTTCATATCTATATATTATCTTATATTTCTGAATATATAAAGCTTGTTTAAATTCGATAGTCTTTTAGTTAATAGCTCATCCTGTTTACGATTATCATGAAATTCTAAAGCTTTTTCTGTTTATAGACCGGTTCTATTCACCACTTTCATCGCATTCTGTAGCAACTCTCGTTAATAGAACCGAACTAAAACTGACCACAAACTCTTATGTTTGTATCCTATTCTTATAGACGAATATTCACTCAATAATCAGCGAATATTATCTTTTTGTCTTTATCTCATCACATACTTTTGAAATAAAATCCTCAACATTTACAATCACCGATGTTTTTTCTCCATATTTTCTTACATTAACAATATTTTCATTTACCTCTTGATTACCAACTACTAAAACATACGGAAGTTTTTCTAACTGTGCTTCCCTGATTCTATATCCTAACTTTTCATTACGGTAATCAATTTCCACACGAATATTGTGACTAAGCAAAATTTCTTTTAGAGCATTAGCGTATTCTTCATGCGCCCCGGCTACTGGTAATATTTTGACTTGAGTCGGAGCTAACCATGTTGGAAAAGCACCAGCATAATGCTCGATTAGAATTCCTAAGAAACGGTCAATTGATCCAAAAATTGCGCGATGAATAACTACTGGTCGCACTTTCTCATTATTCTCATTAATATAAGACAAATTAAATTTCTCTGGCATTTGATAATCCAGTTGAATCGTTGCACATTGATGACTCCGATGTAAAGCATCCTCGATATGGAAGTCGATTTTTGGGCCATAAAATGCACCATCCCCTTCGTTTAGCACATAGTCTATGCCCAAACTATCCAGCACTTGTATAAGTGCTGCCTCAGAATCGTTCCAAAACGCATCATTTCCTAGTGATTTTTCAGGTCGAGTAGATAATTCTACTTTGTATGAAAAACCAAATGTTTGATATACCTCATCAACTAGTCGAAAAACATTGCGTATCTCTTCTACCATCTGATCCTCACGTATAAATATATGAGCGTCATCTTGACAAAAAGTTCGTACACGGAGGAGTCCATTTAATGCACCACTAAATTCATGCCGATGCACTTGACCAAATTCTGCGATTCGTACAGGAAGATCACGATAAGAATACAATTTATCTTTAAAAATCAGCATATGACCAGGACAATTCATCGGTTTTAAAGCAAAGTTCGTTTTATCTACTTCCGAAAAATACATATTTTCATGATAATGATTCCAATGACCGGATTCTTCCCATAACTTTTGATTCATCATAGACGGTGTGCGTACTTCATTATATCCCGATTTACGCTGTACTTCTCTTGAATAATCTTCTAAAGCTTGTCGTATTATTTGACCTTTAGGTAAGTAAAAAGGCATACCTGGCGCTTCATTTGAAAACATGAATAATTCTAGTTGTTTGCCTAAATTTCGATGATCTCTTTTCTTAGCTTCTTCTATCCTTTTTAAATGTTCATTTAATTCTTTGTTGTTACGAAAGGCAATACCATATACTCGTTGCAAAACATCATTTGTATCTTCTCCTTTCCAATAAACTCCGGATACTTCTAAAAGCTTATATGCTTTTAACCAACCTGTAGAAGGAAGATGAGGACCTTCAAAGATATCAACAAATTGTCCTTGTCGATACACACTTACCATATCTTGTTTATACTCATTTATAAGTTCCACTTTGTAACTTTGATTATATGATTCAAATAGTTGAATTGCTTCCTGACGTGAGAGCAATTTTGCGACAATCGGGATATCTTCGGAAATAATCTTTTTCATTTCTTCTTCAATAACGTTAAAATTTTCTTTTGATATACGATAATTTGAGTGAAAATCATAATAGAATCCATTCTCTGTTTGATTCCCAACTCCTAAATTTGCATCGCCAAATACTCTTTGTATTGCATGGATGAATACACGTGCTGCTGTTTGTCTTATAGCGGATAAGCCTTCATTTGAATCGATGCTAATGATTTCTAGCTTGCCAGACTCCATTAATAAATCGTTTATTGAGACAGGTAAACCATTGAAATTACCTGCAATTGCTTTTTTACCCAAACTTGTTGCAATCTTCCTTGCCACTTCTATAAGTGCCGTACCTTTCTCCACCTTTATTTGTTGATTATCTGCTAATTCGATAACTATGAACTCATTCAATTTCTTTCACTCCTTTTTTTAAATATATAAAAAAACATATCCATCCCTATACAAGGGACGAATATGTTCTATCCGTGGTTCCACCCAAATTTCCGAATAGCTATTCTAACTATCCTCGGCTTCATTGCTATAACGTCGCATTCACGGTGTTGGTTGTTACCCCAAACACAACTCCAAGGTGGTAAGAAACTTACAAACAATTAGGAAGTTCTCAGCTATCTTCCTTCTCTGTAAATGTAGTAAAGCTTCTCATGTCCTCTTCAACATTTAATATAAATTTATACTTGATTTAATGGCGGGTTTGTTCTTCCCCTACTTATCCTGTCTGACTAAGCTACATAGACTTGCTACCTATTACATGCGAGAAAAAATTGTAAAAAAAACACATTCTCCCTATAACAAGGGACGAAATGTGTTTTCCGTGGTTCCACCCAAATTTCCGAACAGCTGCTTATAGCTATTCTTGGCTTAATTGCTATAACGTCGCTAACGGTGTTAGTTGTTACCCTAACACAACTCCAAGGTGGTAAATTACTTTTACTAGTTAGGAAGTTCTCACCAATTCTTCCTTCTCTGGGAACTATACCAAGTAATTCATGTCCTTATCTTCGCACTTCTTAATATTAAACATATCTTACACAATTTTAAATTAATTCGCAAGGCTATTTTCAGAAAAAGGCAATAATCTATTATTTTATTATCGTTCCAAAAGGAATGGTGTTTGCTGTAACTTTGATTTTTTCATCATTTCTTACTATATCAAGCTTTATTTTTGTTCCCACCGGCTGATGTGTTATAGCAATTTCACAACCATCATAATGATTCACAACTTCTCCATTTACAGCATGAATATAGTCTCCCTCTTTAACTTTACCCGAAGCAGGAGTATTTTCATGCACATGAACAACTTTAATTCGATCTATTTCTGTTCGAGTATTTAATCCTAACCAACTATTCCAGAACTGCTTACGTTGGTCATAATTGTCCTCGATTACAGTTTTTAGATTTAACATGAACTGAAATGTTCCAAAAAGCATATTTTCCATTTCTGCAATACCGTGATCACCAATCCAATTTCCCGTGTATTCAATGGAGACTTTCGTTCCTTCTCCCTGTGATTGAAGCGTCCATGTAGTATGAAAACCATCTACATCTTCTAATACTAATTTTTCATTTTCTATAAATTCAATAATTACCCCTTCATAAGTTACATTCCAACCATAATCTAAATATATCTTACCTCCTTTTCGCAAATCAATTTCACACTGCCTTGTTTCCCATTTATTTCGAAGCTCAGGTATCGTTACTGCTTCCCAAAACCTTTTCAATACGTGTATTTATAACTATTTCCTTTTTTGCTATACTAACCCATTCCATTCTATTCCTCCTCTAAAAAATCGTTTAGACGATCTAGTTTAGACTTCAGTATATGATTAATTTCTTTCTTCGCCTGTATTGCTTCTTTTTCAAACAATGATTGATTTAAACGATAGTAATTGTACTTTCCCTCCCTTCTTATTAAAAGTAATTTTTCATCAATTAACATATCAATATGTTTCTTAATTCCAGGCTGACTCATGTCAAATGACGAAACCAGTTCTTTTTGTGTATACTCTCTCTTCGCTGTTAGGGAGAGTATTTTTTTTCTAGTTGGATCTGCAAGTAATTTATATAAATTCACCATATGTGTGTTACTTCCTTTAGATAACTTTTTAGTTATATGTATTGTATACGATATTAAAATTAAAAGGAATAATTGTTTGAATAATTAGATTAAAACTTTTTGTTATACTTACGAAAAGGAGGGGTATATATGCATGACATTTATATATATCAGAGTAATATTGACAAACATATTCAAAACTTAGGCGGATACTGGCGATCCATATCTGCGCTTGCCAGGCTACAAGAAGAGATTGGGGAATTAGCAGAGTTAATTTTAGAAAAAAATTCTAAAATAGATGAGTTGAAAGAAGAAATAGCGGATATTTATATTATCTCCACTTGCTTAGCTAACCAATATAAAAATAATTTAGAAAAAGTATATAATAAAATAGATATTCCAACAAAAACAAAAGAATTACAAGAGCTAAGCAGTGATCATTCTGTCACGGATCTATTTTTTTATATCCAAATTCAAGCAGGTAAAATTGCACGAATCATTAATCATTATGATGGAGACAAAATAAAAAAACCTACTGAAAAAGATCGAAATTTAGGTTTGGAAGTTGCTTTTTTACATAAATATCTCTTTCTTCTTGCAAATAACTTTAAGTTTAACTTATTCCATTCTATTGATCGTGTGTTAAAAAATCTGCTAAAAGAGATAAAAACCGCTTTTCCTTAATGCATGATCCAACAACAACATTGTCATTAAAAAGATATAGAGCTCTTATCAATCAATCGACTGGTAAAATTACAGAAAAGAAACTATGGGGCAGTTATGAATGGAATTCTAATAGAAGTATAGAGAACAATATTGAGAAAAGCGTCCCTTCTTTTATACATTTTTGTAAATGTGCCCAAATAGAAGGGTTAGATGGATATGTTTTCGAAATTTCAGCTAGTGATAATACCAATATAGAAGTTTTGAATAATCTCCTAGATGTTCTTTCTATACATAAATTAAAAGTAGTAAGAAGCTCTAATTTAATTTGTATACAACAAATTCCTTTTCTAGTGGAATTGTATAAAAACAAAGATGGCCTACAATATATTGTATTTCTAACTCAGTAGACAATTTAATCATTCAAAAGGAGGGGACAAAAGTATACATACAAAAGCTAAATCCGAATAATTGAATTTTGAAAACCCGCTTCAGAAATATACTTCGTTTTTCGTGGGTGGCTGATGAGCCTACGGTTGCTAATGCATCGGGGGCTCACCTAGTCCTTTTTCCCACAGGACAAGGAAGACCTCGACAGCATTGCATCGCACGCAGAAAATCAATTTTTGATTTTCAAGGAGTCCTATATTTCTTACGCTTATTCTAGATATCCATCCGTATTTTGAGCAAAGCTTTTAATTATGTCCCATCCTCTTTCAATTTTATTTAATTTTTATTACAATTTTCCCTCTAGCATGATGTGTTTCACTTAATTGATGTGCTTCTCGCAATCCTTGTTCCGTAAATGGGAATGTGTGACCAATAACCGGTTTTGCTTCACCTGTTTTCAAAAGCTCAGCTATTTCACTAAGTTGTTTGCCGTTCTCTTCTAACCAAAGGAACCCAGCTTTTATCCCTTTTTCTTTTGCTTTTTCTTCATCTGGATTACCAGCAATGGAAACTAGTTTTCCACCTTCTTTTAATACTTCAAAACTTTGTTCTAATATGTCTCCACCTAATGTGTCGACAACAATATCATAATCCTTTAGAACTTCGTGAAAATTCTCTTCTTTATAATTAATGAATCGATCGGCCCCTAATTCTTTTACTAATGATTCATTTTTGTCACTTGCCGTAGTGGCTACATAAGCACCAAAATGTTTGGCAAATTGAATGGCGAAGCTACCAACCCCACCAGAGCCAGCATGAATAAGAACGTTGTCACCTTTCTTTATATTTGAGAAATCTATCAGACATTGCCAAGCAGTAAGACCTGCCAGAGGAACACTTGCCGCTTCTTCAAACGATACATTTTCTGGAAGTTTCGCCACTCTCGATTTATCTACAGCTACGAATTCTGCATAAGTTCCTTGAGCTGTTGTTGCTGGTCGTGAAAATACACGATCACCAACCTTAAACTGACTTACATCTTTTCCAACTTCAGCTACGACACCAGCAGAGTCCCAGCCTAAAATAACTGGAAAATCGAAATTAAATCCATCCTTAAAATAACCTTCACGTATTTTCCAATCGATTGGATTAATAGATGTTGCATATTGTTCGATTAAAATTTGATTATCTTTTAATTTAGGTTCAGGGACATCTTGTTCATAAAGTTCATCCGCGTGTCCATAGTTATGAATTACAATTGCTTTCATCTTATCCCTCTTTCTTTTAAGTTCTACATCTTTTGTTCCCTATAATAAGATAATTTAATCATTATTATACAATGTGATTTTATTCCGTATGTAAGATGCAGTAATCCTTGCTTATCAAAGGTGATAGAAGTGGATAAACTGATCGTTCATTCAGTGGAGAATACCCATTGAATGAAGTTTCACTTTATAGTAATGGATGGTACAATATAATTAATAGAATACTTAGAATAGATGATTAAATTCAAGATTTGATCTTCGGTTATGTAAGCGTTATCCAAAAATCGAAGAGTGAAGGAGAGATTGAAATGGAACAAGATGTTGTATTATTTAGTGAAAAAAATGGGGTTGGAACCATAGAGTTAAATCGTCCAAAAGCGATTAATTCGATATCTCAACGCATGATTGAATTGATTTATCAACAATTAAAAAGTTGGAAAAATGACTCCAGTATTAAATTTATCATATTCTCAGGGAATGGCCCTAAAGGATTTTGTGCAGGAGGAGACATCAAAACACTTTATCAAGCAAAAGAGAGTGAATCTAAATATCAACAAGCTATTCGTTTTTTTCAACTAGAATACAAGACAGATGCTCTTATTTATCATTATCCAAAACCTATAATAGCGATTCTAGACGGTGTTACGATGGGAGGAGGAGTTGGATTAACGTACGGGGCAAGTCACCGCATTGTAACAGAACGAACAAAATGGGCAATGCCAGAAATGAATATTGGCTTTTTCCCTGACGTTGGAGCATCCTACTTTTTTAATCAAGCTCCAGGAAAAATTGGTTATTATCTTGCTTTATCTGCATCCGTTATTTCTGGGACTGATGCGATTTATGCAAATGCAGCAGATCACTATATTACAACAGATAACTTAGACACGTTCATCCAAGAAATTATGGAAAAAGATTGGACAACAGAGAAGGATATTAACCATTCTATAGATAATATTGTGCAGAAATTCACTTCATCATTAGGTCAAAGTAATTTAGAGAATCGCCGTTCTGCAATCGACAAATATTTTTCTCATTCCACTTTAGAACAGATTTTTGCATCTTTAGAGAGTGCGGATAGTGATTTTTCCAACAAAACTAAACAACTATTATTAACAAAATCACCTATTTCCTTGAAAGTAACATTAGAGCAATTAAGGAGAGGGAAAGAAAAATCTTTAGAGGATTGCTTTAATATGGATTTAATACTTGCTAAGAACTTCTTAAAATCAAATGATTTTTATGAAGGAGTGAGATCTATCGTTATCGATAAAGATAAAAAACCAAACTATCAATATAAGAAGTTAGATGACGTTAAAAGTGATTTAGTAGATTCCTATTTTAATTAATAATCCGGCTCCACGCACTATAATAATGGGAGAGGTCATCCAGATGACCTCTCCCATCAATCTTAGTTAATCTAAATTTAAAACCATCTTTCGGTAACTACTTTCTTACGAGTATAGAATTGTACACCATCTTTTCCGTTCGTTCCTAGATCACCATAGAAAGATGCTTTATTTCCTGCAAAGGAGAAGAAAGCCATCGGTGCAGGAACATTCACATTTACCCCTATCATCCCTGCATCTATTCTGTTACGAAACTGTTGAGCAGATTTGCCGCTATTTGTGTAAATCACAGCACCATTTGCAAATTTCGATTGATTGGTTACCTGAATACCTTCTTCCAAATCTGATACACGTACTACGCTTAAAACTGGTGCAAAAATCTCATCTTGCCAGATTTTCATTTCTTGTGTTACATGATCAAAAATCGTTGCTCCAACATAGTAACCATCTGGAGTATCTTCTTTGATTTTCCTTCCATCAACTAAAAGATGCGCTCCTTCCTCTACACCAGAATCGATGTAACGGAGTACTCGTTCTTTATGGGATTCTCGAATAACTGGTCCAATAAAATTAGCGTCATCCATTCCATCCCCAACTCGAAGTTTATTAGTTTCTTTTACTAACTGCTCTAAAAATTCATCAGCTATATCATCAACTACCGCAACTACCGAACATGCCATACATCTTTCTCCACTACTTCCAAATGCTGCTCCAATAACCCCTTGAATTGTCTTTTCCATGTCACAATCAGGCATTACTACTGCATGATTTTTTGCTCCAGCAAGAGCCTGAACACGTTTCCCGTGGGCAGTTCCTGTTTGATAAACATGTTTAGCCACAGGCTCCGAACCAACAAAAGAAATTGCTTCAATATCTGGATGAGTTAAGAATCGATTAACGACTTCTTTTCCGCCATGGACTAAATTTAAAACTCCTTTTGGAAATCCAGCTTCATAAAATAATTCAACGAGTCTTTCTGCTAATATTGGTGTTCTTTCTGAAGTCTTTAATACAAATGTATTTCCACACGCAATTGCTAAAGGGAACATCCATAGTGGAACCATCATCGGAAAATTAAAAGGCGTAATTCCAGCTACTACCCCTAAAGGATAGCGCCATATCGAACCATCTATACCTTTTGCAATACTAGGAAGCGCATCCCCCATCATCATAGAAGGAGTGGAAGTAGCTAATTCAACTACTTCAATTCCTCGTTGCACCTCACCTTGTGCATCTCTCAGTGATTTTCCATTTTCTAAAGTAATGATCTTAGCTAACTCTTGCTTATTATCTTGTAGTAACTTCCAATAATCGAGTAGATATCTTGTACGATTTGGTACTGGTGTGTCTGACCATTCTGGAAACACTTCTTTTGCCGCAGCAACTGCCATATCGACATCTTCTACATCAGAGATAGTGACCGTAGCTATTGTTTCTCCAGTTGCGGGATTAGGAATCACTTCTTGCTTCCCACTTTTGGCATCTACCCATTTCCCATTTATATAATTTTGCATATGTTTTGTTTCAGAACTGATCATGTCGTCGCCTCCTTATTTTTATCAATGGTATCTTTTAAATATTTATATAAAACTGCCATATCTTGATCTCCATAACCTTGTTGTTCTAAATTCCTATACAAATCTAACAACGATTTACTAATTGGCAAATCCAATTGATTATTGTCTGCAACTTCCATAGCAAACTCTAAATCTTTTCTTAATAGCTTTAATGCAAAACCTGGATTAAAATCATTGGGCTCTATAAATGTTTTATAATTTCTTTCATAAATTCTACTTTGTCCGTAACTAACATTCATCATCGAAAATAAATCATTTAAATCAATGTCTTTTTGATTAGCAATTTGAAGTGCTTCACTTACTCCTGCAGTATAAAATCCAATCAATAGATTATTGATAAGTTTAACAGTCGTTCCTTTATCTATTTGTTCGCCAACATGAAAGACGTTTCCTCCAATGACATTCAGAATATCTTTTACTTTTTGGAAAGACTCTTTCTTCCCTCCCACCATCACGGTTAAGGTTTGGTTTTCTGCACCAACCACACCACCGCTAACCGGAGCTGCTAAGAATGGAATCGATTTTTCCGACAAGGAGGCTTCCAATTGCTGATTTAACTCAGGAGCAACTGTGCTTGTATCAATCACTACTTGTGAAGAATTACAATGAACAAGCAAGCCATCTTTGTCTAGGTATACAGCTTCAACCGCTTTATTAGATGGCAAACTAGTAAGGATTACATCACTTTCTGCAACTAAGTTAGCGCATGAAAGAGCAATATTTCCTCCAGACTTTTTAAAAAGCAGCGACCTTTCCTCATTTACATCATAGCCTATGACTTCATATCCACTGTTCATTAATCCAATAGACATCGGTAACCCCATATTCCCTAATCCAATAAACCCGATTTTAGACATAATATCCCCCTTTTCTTATTAGTGATTTTGCTATATTCTCCTTAGCTTCATATATATTAATATAATTAGGAATGATTAATTCCTCGATTTCATCTAAATACTTCTGTTGTACTAATTCATCCTCCACTAGAGCTACAATTATACGCTTGGTTCTTTCAAGAATACGTTGTAAATTCTCTTCTAATATTATTTGTGCCATTTGCTTTGTTACTTCGGAGTGATCACTATTAATCTCAGCCGTTATCATCACATAAACATCCATCACACTGTCTGCAATTACTCCCTGATAAATTTGATTTACTTCATCATCACCCGAAGTAACTGCTTTCAACATTTTGTTTAATAATAATTTCCCGTATCGAATATATACATTTTGTTCTAATTCAATTTCCTTATTTAATTTGTCTTGATTGTATTGTTTCAAAAACGATTTCGCTATCGTTAAGCGATTAATTTCAGATGTACCTTCAAATAAACGATTGATTCTCGCATCACGGTACAATCTTTCTACCTCATATTCTTGCATATAACCATATCCACCATGGATTTGTAATGCTTCATCTACAATCATATCAAGCGACTCAGATGCTAGCACTTTATTGATGGAACAGTCCATAGAATAACGCGCAAGTAATGTTATAAAATTATCTTTACCATTATCTATTAAATGCTGATCAAGTAAACTAGCAGTGTAGTATGCTGTACACTCTGACTTATAGATGGCTGTAGCCATATTCGCTATTTTCTCCTGAATTAATCCAAATTCAACAATATTTCTGCCAAACTGTTGACGTTCATTTCCGTATTTAATAGCAAGTTCAAGTGCTTGTTTTGACATGCCAATGTTGGAAAAAGCAATTTTCAACCTTGCTAGATTTAATATATTTAAGGCGATATAATGACCTTTTCCAATTTCTCCTAGAACCTGTGCAGAATCCAATTCTACATCCTCTAAAATTAATGTTGCTGTGGATGAACCTTTGATACCTAGTTTCTTTTCTTCAGGCCCTATGGATACTCCTTTAAACTTTCTCTCAACAATAAAGGCAGTAATACCTTGTTCTGTATTAGCAAATACAACATATACATTTGCAATATGTGCATTTGTAATCCATTGCTTCTCTCCATTTAATGTCCACACCTGCTTCTCTTCGTTCCATTTTGCAGTCGTTTTGGAAGCCAATGCATCGGACCCAGCGTTTGGTTCGGTTAGAGCGTACGCCCCCACCCATTCTCCTGAAGCAAGTTTTGGTAGATATTGATTTTTCTGATTTTCATTTCCAAAATATACATATGGTAACGTACCTACACCAGAGTGAATATTAAATGCTACACTAAAGGAAGCAGCATACCCCATTTTTTCTGCAATAATTCCAGACATACGTTTTCCAGCTTCAAGTCCACCATATTTTTCAGGAACTTCTGCACCCATTAAACCTAATTGGCCAACTTCTTTCATTCTCTTTTTCTGTAACGTATAATCATGATCTTCCAATTGGTCCATATAAGGGAGAATTTTCTCGTCCACTAATTGATGTATCGTTTTAGAAATTAGTTGTTCGTCCTCACTTAAAGTAATGGAATAGCTAACTTTTTCTATTCCTTTTTCTTCAGGAAACAAAGATCTCGTTTCAGTAAGTTTCACGCTAAAAACCTCCTTTCAATTGTATACATGCAAAAAGTATGCCAACTCAGGTCAAAGTTACTGCATCTCCATTTCAAGGATTTATTATTGTCTAACTGTCTAGACACTTAATGTCAGCACTGCCTAATTTGACATGTTTATTCAAGGGTATAGCGAGATATTTTATTATAGAGCGTAGCACGGGATATTCCTAATAATTTTGCAGCCTTTGTCTTATTGCCATTTACATGTTCCAATGTTTCTTTTATACGTTCCTTCTCTTCTTCTCCCGATAACGACTCTGATGCTTTTTTATTTGTTAGAAAGTTATAAGATGTTAATCGTTGTCTGTCATCTAGATCAGGTATATTTTCTAATGTCATATGTTGATTTTCTGCTAGCACATATAATCTTTCTAAAAAATTGATAAGCTCTCTAATGTTTCCTTTCCATGGTTGAGTATACATCCATTGAACTACTAATTGATCAATCGTTTTTTCATCACCATATTCATTATTTAATTCGGCTATTTTATGTGAAACAATGATTGGGATATCCTCCGCCCTCTCTCGTAAAGGAGGAATATGAATAGGTATAACATACAAACGATAATACAAATCATCTCTAAATGTTCCATCAAGTACCATCTGCTTGATATCTTTATTTGTTGCAGTTATCAACCTGAAATCGATATTTGATTGATGATTACTTCCTACCCTTTCCACACTTTTCTCTTGAATAACACGCAAAATTTTAGCTTGCATTGTTAATGGCATGTCACCAATTTCATCTAGAAAAAGCGTCCCCCTATGGGCTAATTCTATTTTTCCAGGTTTCCCGCCTTTTTCTGCTCCTGTGAATGCTCCCGAACTGTAACCGAACAATTCTGATTCTAATAATGCTTCCGGGATAGCAGCACAATTTACGCTTATAAATCTTCCGTTAGTTAAAGGACTCTCATTATGAATAGCTTTTGCAACAATATCTTTCCCAACTCCGCTCTCTCCTGTTATTAATACCGGAGCTTTTGATTGCGAAGCTTTTCTAGCTATTTTTTTGGTCTTTGTAAAACAAGGGCTATCGCCTAGTAAATCTTCAAATCGAGTCAGCAAATTTTTCTTATACGGTTGATCCTTTTTTAATTTACTATGCTTCCCTTTATCTAATTCTTCCATCTGATCGATTACTTGATAAATTTCAGATACACCTTCATAAACCAAAATACCAGCTGCTGCAATCACCTTATTATCTTTCCATATTGGTATTCGATGCACGACTAAATTTTGCCCTTGTAATCGATGCGCCTGACTTCGTTCTGGTACACCTGTTTTTAATACCACCGGTAATCGCGTATTTTCTATAATTAATGCAGCATCTTTTCCGATTGCTTCTTCTGTAGGTACATTTACATATCTACTATATGCTTCATTAAATAAACGAATTATTCCTTTATCATCTACCACCGTCAAACCTTCGTATGCCGTATCAAAAACCATTTCGTACAAACTTAACATTTCATCTTTTTGTTTTAATTGTTTTGTTATCTCTGTATGATAATGAAACCATTCCTTAGCTGTTATTTCTCCAATTAATTCTCCTTCATCATTAACAATATATGTAGGAATATCCTGAAGCTTATCAATTAGTAAATCAGCAGAAGCGACACGATCACAATTCCTTACGAATAAGCTAATTCCTTTACCACTACTATCTTTTTGAATCACATCTTGTAACTTAATAATTCCTTTCCATTTCTGTTCCTCTACTACTGCTATTTCTGTCCTATTATTTTCCAATAGGATGTGAAGCACACGTTTTAAAGGGTCTTCTGGATGTACAAAAAGTGGATTTGGGTGCATCCAATCAATGATTTTGTTAGTCATGTGTGGCCCCCATTCTGAATTTAAATTATAAAAATTCTGTTATTTAATTATAGCACTATTGTGTACAAAAACTAATACGCTTGAAATCTAAAAAACTTTTATAAAGGTGAGTTAAAGTTTTCCATATGCATTGGAAATCAAGCAGCGTAACATTGGGATTTCATACGAAATATCTTATTATGAAATTCAAGTACAAAAATTAGCATACTTAATATAAAAAAATAAAGGTACACCCTGTTCCTACTTTGAAACAGCTCCCAACATGATGAAACAAAAAACAGAACATCGTATATCTATTTACAGAAATTAGTTATCTCATATAAGTTAGATATAAGCGCTTAACTATTGAATAAAACTTAAGTATTAATATATTTATACGTTTCTTTAGCTAGACTTTCTAATAAATGAATGACAGGTATTTGCGTAGTCAGATTGAATGTTTCACGATACTCGGTAGAAACGAAATAAGAAAGATTGTAATCGGATAACTTTGCCAAAGTACAGTCGGGGTAATTGGTTATACTAATTATTTTTGTTCCTTCTTCCTTTGCTCTATTTGCAATATTTATGATAGATTCCGTTTCACCAGAAACAGATAATACAATAGCAACACTATTTTCCAAAGAAGAAGTGTACATTGGAAAATAAGGATCATTTATATGCAGTGAAAATTTTTTTAAAGCAGAAAAATACCTAGAACCATATTCTGCTAGAATACCCGATGTTCCACTTCCAATAAAAATAATTGTTTGTGCAGCAGCAATGGATTGAGATATTGTACTAATTCGCTGATTATAGTCATGTTGCATTGTACGTTCTAAGTATTCTGTTAAAGAGGTAGTAGAATGAATAAAACTTAAATTTTCCGTTTGATTCATGTACATTTTTAGTTGAACTTTGAATTCGGTAAATCCATCATATCCAAGCTTTTTACAAAAACGCAAAATACTAGTTGGTGAAACATGCGTTTCATTAGCTAAGTCTCTAATACGCATATAAATCACTTTTTCTGGATGAGTTACGATAAAATTATATAAAGAGAACTCTAGATCGGAGAATTCAGTAATTTCAATATTGGTAAACATCATGCATTCACTCGCCATTTCTTTAGTATGTATATTTATTATAAATCAGATTTTGATAATTTAAAATTATTAGAAGGGATGTTTTCATTTTATGAATGGAATTAAAATTGTCACTATAGGTGGAGGATCAAGCTACACTCCTGAACTTATTGAAGGTTTTATTAAGCGTTATGAAGAATTACCCGTGAATGAAATCTGGTTAGTAGATATTGAAGCAGGAAAAGAAAAGTTAGAAATTGTAGGTGAATTAGCAAAAAGAATGGTAAAAAAAGCAAATGTACCTATCGATATTCATCTGACACTTGACCGAAAAAAAGCACTTAAAGACGCAAACTTTGTGACCACACAATTTCGTGTTGGACTGCTTGAAGCTAGGGCAAAAGATGAACGGATCCCTTTAAAATATGGAGTAATTGGGCAAGAAACAAATGGGCCAGGTGGATTATTTAAAGGACTTCGAACTATTCCTGTCATTCTAGATATTGTCAAAGATATGGAAGAACTATGTCCAGATGCATGGTTAATTAACTTCACAAACCCAGCCGGAATGGTTACTGAAGCTGTGCTGAGACATACAAATTGGAAAAATATTGTTGGTCTGTGCAATGTGCCAATCGGAATGAAAATGATGGTTGCAAAATTTTTAGAAGTTGAGGCACATCGAGTGGAAATTGACTTCGCTGGCCTCAATCATATGGTCTTTGGTTTACATATTTATGTAGACGGAAAAGAATCTACATCTGATGTATTAAAGCGAATGACAGAGACAAATTCGACTGGAACAATGGAAAATATCATTGACTTAGGTTGGGAACCCTCTTTCGTTGAAGGACTAGGTGTACTACCATGTCCATACCATCGTTATTATTTTAAAACAGATGAGATGCTTGACAATGAAAAAGAAAATGCAGCTTCAAGCGGTACTCGTGCAGAAGTAGTAAAAAAATTAGAAGATGAATTATTTGAACTGTATAAAGACCCGACTTTATCAATTAAACCACCTCAATTGGAAAAGCGGGGCGGAGCATACTATAGTGATGCTGCATGTAGCTTAATTGATTCAATATACAATGATCGTAGAGACATTCAACCAGTAAATACGATTAATCGTGGTGCGATTCAAAGTATTCCTTATGAGTCTGCAGTTGAAATCAGTTGTGTTATTACCAAAGAAGGACCAAAGCCGCTTATCATGGATGAGCTTCCTGTATCAGTTCAAGGATTAGTAAGTCAAATCAAGTCTTTCGAAAGAGTAGCATCTGAGGCTGCTATTTCAGGTGATTACAACAAAGCGCTTTTAGCAATGACGATTAATCCCCTTGTACCATCGGATACGATTGCTAAGAAGATTCTAAATGAAATGTTAGAAGCACATAAAGATTATCTACCAAACTTTTTTAAAAAAGTTCAATAACAATGAAAAGTTCCGACCATTTTAGACTAGTGATCGGAACTTTTTTCTTATTATATAATTCTATTAATACGCAAAAGTATTCCAAGCAGTAATTGATTCAAAAGCATCTTGAGATGTAGTCGCGCTTGTAACTACTTCTTCCCAAACTTGAGAGTTACCAGGAGTCTCTCCTCTGGTCCACCATTTCGCTTGATATAATTTACCATTATAAGTTACTTGGTCACCACCAACATATACCGTACTAGCATTCCATTCCGGCACATCTGGTAATTCAGGTTCTTCTGGATTACCTGGATCTGGATCAGGATTACTAGATTCACCACCAAAATTAGCATCAATAACATTATAGAAAGCATTTGCCGTATCATCTACGTCCCAAACTCCCAAGATCACATGATATCCTGATCGTTCTGGTATAGTTACTTGATGCGTAACTGTTTGCCCTGGTCGTGCTCCACCATCATAGATTTCATAAAATGGTACTAATTCAAATTGATCTCTTGTAAGTGGTTCATTTGGATTCCAATCGGGTTTTGTAATGTAATAATGCCATTTTGTAGTTGCATGCATCGCAGTTAGATGCCAAGTAAACGTGTTGGTTCCCCAGTTCAAATTAACTTTTTCCCAACGGTCTGCAGATTGCTCATCTAATTCTGGAAAAGCTCCTCCAGCAGATGCAATTTGTCCATCAGGAATACTTGGCCCTGGAAATCCTTTTGGTGCTTCAAGACTTTGCGGTTCCCATTGAATCGCTCCACATTCCGTATTCACTTGTTCGTGACATAATAGACTCCTTGATTGTGGTTCTTCGATGTAACCATGTGCAGAAGCTGTTTGCCAAGCAACAAACGTAAAAAAGGCGAGTGTAGCAATAGATGTTCCCAATAATTTCATCGACTTTGTTCTAAACACTGCTTTCATGTTACTCCTCCTTTAAAAATATTAGCGGTATTAATACATGAGAAAACAATTTCATAATTGAATGAGTTTGTAAGCGCATACGAATAGATTTCAGTCAAAACGAAGTATTATTTGCTTCATTTATAAGTGGAGTATCACAGCTATGAAATTGATTAAATTGCATTAATTTTCTGAACCGCCTATATTTTTATATCTTACATGGACGTTTTGAAAGCGTCAACAAAGATTATAATGTTTTACAATAATGTAAAATTTTAACATGAATGTAATTTTAAAGGATTTTATTCTTTACGATTTCAATTAATAAGTCATCATTAATTGCTATAAGTTATAAATAATATGTTATTAAACATTATAACGATATCATATTTAAATATTATGTTTTACTAGTATGTGAATAATTCAAAAAACAGTTCGTTAGAATACTATTTCCGACTAATTTTCGAATTGAGAACTAACTATTTCTTGTATTTTATGAATAACTAGATCTGTATCCATTTCATGTGTTATCCGGAAAAAGTAATCTGCTTCATTTTCATTAGGTTCTTGAATATCGTCATCTTTAGCATCTTCACATTGACGTGCCAAAACCTCTTCAAAATTACTAGCAAATCGAAATATATTCGTTTTACGTGTAGATGTTTGAACCCGTTTCAAAAGAACGTCATCTGGTATATCAAAATGAACGATAACTGGGATTAATTCATTATTTCTATACCACTGGATTAAGTGTTGTCTTCTAATTTTGTTTCGATTCGAGTTACAAATAATTAGGTGATCGTTTGTGTGTTCCACCGCATAAGCAACCACTAGCTTTGATACGGCGTGTTTCAATATATTTGGTCCCGATTTGGGCTGCAAATTCGAGTAATATTGATTAATGAATTCTGCATGGTTATCTTGATCGACAATGATTGAATTAGTAAGTTGTTTATTCAATAATTTGGCAAAGGTGGATTTACCACTATGTGTCTTTCCTACAGTGATAATGACATAGCGTTTCATTTCATAAACTCCTTTATTACTTTCTTCGGTCAATTACTACTACATCAACAACCTCTCCAATCTGTGCTGGATAGGATTCCATAATTCCACCCTTGAAGGTCACTTTTATATAGTCACCATTTTGTAGGTCCGTTTTTGTATTGTTAGAGAAAGAGACAAGAGCATTTAAAGGATCTAATTGCTTAAAATACTCTACATATTCTTCTTTTGGTTCATCTTTACCATGGACAAAAGCTTGATTACGATAATAGTCAAAATGGTGACTCATATAGTAAATGTACTCTGATTCTTCCTCAAAATTTTCGAACGAATCACGCATATCGATATAACCATTGAAATAATATCCTTGCAGAGTTCCTTCTTGTTCATTTATAGGAATTTCATGATCTTGCATATCTGAATCGTTTAAGTTGGAGGTGCCCGAAGACGGTTGATTGGAACTAGGTAGTATAAAAAATGTAACCATACCAAGAAAAGTAAGAAATACCAATCCAGTCAAAAATATAATAAGCACTTTCTTCACCAAAGCCACCCTCTAATTGATTATTTGAAGAATCTTTTGAGCTATTTGTTTACTAGAGATACACGAAGTATCAAATTGATATGTTGATAAATTGCTCTTATAAACTGCGTGATCCCAACGATAAACATATTCTGGCACCTGTTTACCGTCCCATTCTTGTCTCCATGTTTGATTTCTTCTTTCCATCACAACATCAGGTGGACAATATATAGTAAAAAGATGCACATTTTCTTCGTTGAGTATTTTTTTCATTTCATCGTATGGATTAAATTCAATATGATAATCTGTATGAAAACCTACATCGACAATAACGTGAAAACCTTGGTTATTATAACAAGCAACTGAATGAAACAAAGCAATGTATAGATTTTTTACGGTCCCTTCTATTTCAGGAAACTCCTTACCAGGTCTCAATCCCATTCCAGGCGAAAATTTTTTATCTATCATGGTTGCTGTTTGATCTACCCCTAGATTAATCCATATTTCCTTTGATAGTGATTGAAGTTCTTTTATAACACTTGATTTTCCTGCTCGTGGTACGCCATTTAAAAATACAATTTTCCCTTTCAGTTTTCATCCTCCTTTCCTTCTTCATATAACGATATCTACTACATCAATTATAACAAAATTTTCCGAACTTAATCATAACTTATACGTGCACTCCATATTTATTAATTAAGGAGGGATTGTCCATGAGAGCAGCTTTAGAAAGTATCAATAATAAATGGGTCCGCCTGTTTATACTTATCGTTGTATTTGCTAATACAGTATCTATGATATTTGGCCATCAACTCATTCCTTTTACGAATGAAGAAATTGCCACGGGATTATCAGTACTGGCATTAGCATTGTCGGAGATTTGGAATCATTGGAAAAACAATAGCTATTCAAAGAGCGCAAAAGAGGCAGACAAGTATTTAAAACAATTAAAAATATAAAATAAAATGAATGGTTTACATTTGATTGAATATTGCTTATGATGAAACTACAATAAACAAAACTGCATATTCTATCGTACGCACTAGGGGTGCTATTTTTATGGCTGAGAAGGCAATGCCTGACCCTTATAACCCGAACTAGATAATACTAGCGTGGGGAAGTGTAGTTCGTTGTATGGATATATATTTACGATTCTTTTCATTGACATACACAAACTGCATTCCCTTAGGAGTGCAGTTTTTTTATTACCCAATAATAAGGAGGAAGACAAGATGACAAAAATTTGCAGTACAAGCAGGATTACAGGATGCCAATTTACTTTATTTCCAATGAGTAATGACTTTGTAGATATTATTTTATCTACCCTTGAAGAAGTGGACACGTCAAAAGTATGGAAAGAAACTGATGATGTAACTACATGTATTCGCGGAAAATCGATTCATATCTTTGATGTTACAAAGTCTATATTCTTACATGCAGCAAAAACTGGAGAACATGTAGCAATGAGTGGAACATTTTCTATTGGATGCCCAGGTGATTCTTCTGGAGATGTATATATGGAAGAGTCTGATATATTAATGAACGAATCCGACTCAATAAGCCTGAAACAACAAGCAGGATGTAAATTTTCTCTTTATCCTCTTGGACGTGAAGATTATATGGATAAAATCTATGAACAAATCGATTTATCGAAAAATACAGGTGTAAAGGTCAGTCACTCTCATTATGCAACACGGCTTGATGGAGATGTAAATGCTATTTTCTCTGCACTGCAACAATCATTTGATAATGTGCAAAAAGTCGTATCACATGTGACGATGACGTTTACTATATCTGCAAATAGTCCTTCAAATAAAGATTATAAGGTGGATAGCGATGACTAAAAACTGGAAATTAAAAGATGTTGTCTTAATGTCAATGCTAGGAGTGGTTTTTGGATTAATTTATCTTGCTTTCTTTGGAGTGGGAAATATATTGTTTGGAGCGTTAACTCCATTAGGGTTAGGCCCATTAGGTTATGAATTTATATTTGGGATATGGTTTATTGTATCTATTGTTGCTGCGTACATTATCCGAAAACCAGGAGTCGCTTTTACTTCTGAAACGATTGCCGCTCTTACAGAAGTACTAATTGGATCTACTTCTGGACCAACATTAATATTATCTGGTATGGTACAAGGTCTCGGGGCAGAACTTGCTTTCGCAGCTACTGGTTGGAAAGATTATCGCCTAAGAATACTTATATTTTCAGGAATCGGTGCCGCAGTGATCAGTTTTCCTTACCATTACTTCATGTCTGGATACGATGCATATGCCTCATGGTTAGTAGGATTAATGTTTGTCACTCGAATTATAAGTGGCGCAATCTTATCTGGTCTTCTTGGAAAAGTAATAGCTGATCAACTTGCCTCAACTGGAGTGCTGAGTGGATATCCACTAGGAAGGGAGCGTCAGAAAAAACGTGAACAAAGAGCTTCTTGACCAACCTCTTTTTAAATTAAATAATTTTTCATTCTTTTATAATACAAACCAAACTGCTAGTATTAACCAGCTATCTCTATCGATTTATGAGAATGAAATCACTATTCTTATGGGGGCCAGCGGTTCAGGGAAAAGTACTTTAGCGCTTTGTTTAAATGGACTTTATCCAGAAGCCGTAGAAGGAACCACGAAAGGAACTCTTTTGTATAAAGGGAAGACTATTGCTGATTATCCAAGAGGTGTTATTAATCAAGAAGTTGGTATCGTATTTCAAGACCCTGAAAGTCAATTTTGTATGGTTCGAGTAGAAGATGAACTAGCTTTTGTGTTAGAAAATCTTTCTATTCCACGTTCTGAGATGAAAAGAAAAATAACGAATGTGTTGCAACAAATAGGAATGCTCGAGTACATGAATACCGACATTCACCATTTATCCGGAGGACAAAAACAAAAAATCGCTTTAGCATCCGTCTTATTAATGGAACCAAGATACATTATCTTAGACGAACCTACAGCAAATCTTGACCCTATGTCAAGGTTAGAATTTATTGAGCTTATTATTGCAATACAAAAGGAAACAAATATCGGCATACTAGTTATTGAACATCAAGTCGATGATTGGGAAATCTATGCGCACCGGCTAGTCGTTTTGAGTAAGGAAAGTCAAATTCAACTAGATGAAAAGCCCAAAACAGCTTTTGAAGTACATCAAAATGTACTGGAAAAACATCAAATCGCAATTCCAATGAAGTATCTTGATAATCCATCAACGACTAGGAAAGTAGCGCACAAAAAAACTATGGATGTGTGTTTAGAAGTTCATCATCTTCACTATTACCAGAAGAAGTCTGCTATATTGAATGAAATCTCTTTTTCTATTAACCAAGGTGAGTTTATGGCGATTTTAGGAGAAAATGGTGCGGGAAAATCAACCCTACTGCAATGTTTAATCGGATTAAAAAAATATTACAGTGGCAGTATCTTGTTTCAAGGAAAAGAGCTACAAGATTTGGATAGAAAAACATTATCGAAACATACTGGGTTTGTTTTTCAACAACCTGAGCATCAATTTATTTGTGATACAGTATTTGATGAAGTCGCTTTTGGTATGCGTTTAAACAATTATTCTACTAGTGAAATTAATAAACGTACTATTCCGTTACTGCGGGCATTTCGTCTTTTAGATCATCAATGGAAGAATCCTTTTACATTGAGTGGCGGTCAAAAGCGTCGTTTGAGTGTAGCTACGATGTTAGATGAAACACCAGACTTACTATTATTTGACGAACCTACATTTGGTCAAGATGCTCATACAACAAAGGAACTGATGAATATGATATTGGATCTTCAAGGTCAAGGGACCGCTATTATTTTTGTAACACATGATATGGATTTAGTAGATACATATTGTGAACGGGCATTAGTGATAAATGAAGGAAGAGTATGCTTTGACGGAAGCCCGCAATCACTTTGGAATCAGAAAGAGTTATTACAAGATGCTAGATTGAGAGAACCTTATCGCGTTCGTGAGTGCCGAAATCGAAATGTGGTGCATGTACGATGATAGAGAATAGAAATCCTAGCATGAAAGCTGTGGCAGTTTTAATTCCCGGGATATTTCTTAGTTTCTCTTTCGATATTGTTACACCATTAATCTATTTATTGTATATTTTAGCGATAACATTTTTTCTAGCAAACATCCCATTGAAGAGATGGTTACTCATTTTCATGCCACTTTCGTTGTTTGCGATATCACTCGCTTGGATGACGATGCTTTACACCGATGAATCCTATGCAACTGGAGACGTCGTATTTAAATTTCTTTGGTTTGAAATAACTACAGGTAGTGCTGAAGTCGGGATAAGTCTTGCACTACGATCTTTATGTTTTATAGCGTTATCCTTATTATTTGTATTCACTACCAATCCTACGAATTTCATGTTGAGTTTAATGCAACAATGTAAATTATCTCCAAAATTAACCTATGGTATATTAGCTGGTTATCGCTTTTTACCAACGTTACAACATGAATTTGAATTACTGAAACAAGCGCATCGTATCCGTGGAATTAGCAGAGCAGAAGGCTGGAAGAATCGAATACAAAATATGAAACAATATGCTATTCCATTACTTGCTAACTCGATAAGAAAAGCCGAACGAGTTGCAATTGCAATGGAATCCAAAGGTTTCACGGGAGAACGTGAGCGTACGTACTATCATCAAATGAAGATTAATAGGAACGACTGGATATTCCTATTTGGAATGATTTCTGCATTAATCGTAGCTTATTACACATCGTATGAGCTAGGTTACTTGAATATATTTGGGAATGAGGTTGGGAGATAGTAAAAAGTTCAAAAGACAAATAGTAAGAATAAGCGTAAGAACTATACGGAACTCGTACAAATAAGGAATTCAATTTTCTGTGGTGTATAGCTATTTTTTAGGATACATGGATGACTGTTGGAGGAAGGCATAGATGAGTCCCGGAATGCGGAGCACCCGGAGGCTCACCAGCCGCCTCTGATAAGCAGAGTATATTCCTGTAACGGCGACGAATTGTATTACTATAATCGCCAAAAATACTACTTATACATTATCCTGATTTTTTTTACATAGCATCTGGCGCTTGAATTCCTAATAATCGCAGTCCTTCTTTTAAAACTGTTTTTACCGAATATACAAGTTGTAATCTCGCCTGTTTATTCTCCTCATCCCCTAAAATTCGTACATTCGCATAATACTTGTTGAATTCTCTTGCTAGCTCAATAAGGTATTTTGCTATTTTAGAAGGATCAGAAGCATTGTAAGCTTTCATAACTGTATCTTGAAGAGCCATAAGACGCGTAATTATAGGCCATGCTTCATTTATATCAACTACGCTAACATTGTTCGTTTCACGATATCCTCCTTTTTTCAGCAATGAATTCATTCTTGCATGGGTATATTGAATATACGGACCTGTTTCCCCTTCAAAACGCAACATGTCTTCTAAAGAAAATTCCACATCGTTGTGTCGATCATTTTTTAAATCATGGAAAATAACAGCTCCTACGCCAACCTGTCTTGCTACTTCCTCCTTCTTCTCTAATAAAGGATTTTTCTCCATAATATTATTATTTGCTAACTGAATTGCTTCTTGTAGTACTTCTTCTAATAACACAAGTTTTCCTTTTCGAGTAGACATTTTCTTTCCTTCTTTTAACATCATACCAAACGAAATATGCTTCATATTCTTAGCCCAATTATATCCCATTTTTTGTAGTACATAAGACAGCTGTGTAAAGTGCAGAGTCTGTTCATTGCCTACAACATATAAGGATTTTGCAAAATGATATGTTTCATAACGATAAATAGCAGCAGCTAAATCACGTGTTGCATATAACGTAGTTCCATCACGTTTTTGAATCAAACAAGGTGGTAAGTTTTCTTCCTCTAACGTAACAACTTTTGCTCCTTCCGATTCAATTAATAAACCTTTTTGCTGCAGTTCATGAACGACACGATCCATCTTGTCATTGTAAAAAGCTTCCCCATTATAAGAATCAAATGAAATCCCTAATAGCTCATAAATTCTTGAGAAATCTTTTAACGATTCTTCACGAAACCAACCCCATAATTCTTCAGCTTGTGCATCTCCATCTTCTAATCGCTTGAACCATTTTCTTCCTATATCATTGAGCTTAGTATCAACTTCCGCTTCTTCGTGAAAACGAATATAAAGTTGAAGTAATTCTTTAATTGGATTCGCTCGTACTTGATCCTCATTTCCCCATTTTTGATATGCCACCATTAATTTACCAAACTGTGTACCCCAATCTCCTAAATGATTGATACGAACCGTTTTATATCCTACTTTTTCTGCAATATTAGCAATTGCATTTCCAATTACGGTTGAACGTAAATGTCCCATTGAAAAAGGTTTTGCGATATTAGGAGACGAGAGGTCGATTGTGATTACTTTTTCTTCACCAAGATTTGAATAACCAAAATTTGTTTTTTCCTTACTAATTTGTTGGAGAATTTTTTTTGTGAATAAAGCTTTATTCAGAAAAACATTGACATATGCTCCCACTGCCTCTACCCGCTCAAAGTAAATAGAATTTATTTCTTCGACTAGCTGTGTCGCAATTTCTTGAGGATTTTTTCTATAATTACGTGCTAATTCAAAACAAGGAAAAGCTAAATCCCCCATCTTTGCTTGTTTTGGTTTTTCAATTAAAGAATATAATCGTTCCTTCTTTAAATTCCCGTCCATGCATTCATATAATGATTGAACGAAGATTTGTTTTGCATCCATTAGTTATTCCTCCTAAAAAACTCTCGCCTCTTTTTCTATTTGAAAAAGAGACGAGAGTCTATAATCCCGTGGTACCACTCCACTTGTAATTTAATAATTATTACCGCTTTAGTTGATAACGAGGTCATCCCCGTCTTATTCTACTCCAATTTTTCGAACAAGAGTCTCCAAAGTGCGGTTCATTACTGCTTAATGACTAGGCTCTCACTTCCCCTAGTTCGCTGTGCACGCTACAGCAATTACTCTCTTTGTCATCGACGATGTAATATTTAAGATTATTATACTTATTTTATGGATAAATGCAACAGTAAAATACAATGACTAACCTAGCTAGTTTAATCATTTTACACATTAAAATATTCTAGCTTAGGGAACAGTTGTTGTCACCCTCTTACTATAATTAAGATTAAGAAACAAAATAGAACATCCCTTGCAGCAAATTTTCATTCGGCCACAAGAGATGTTTTTTAATTGGTTTTAACTTTATCCCCACTGCTCAATTAATTCTTCCGCGCTAGCTTTAAGTGAATTAAAAGCATTCTCAGTGATTAATTGTTCTTCTTTTATAACTTCCAATAACTCTATAAAACTATTCATGTGTTTTATCGCCTTATCCACTGATTGTGCCTCTTGGTAATGCCCTACGGAGGTCAAGTGAGTTTGTAAATGTCTACCTGTTTCTTGACTCGTAATATCTCCCGAAACTAAAAATTCGTCCACTTGTGTTTGCACTTGTTCGATAGAAGATTCAATAGGTTCTTCTTCCGATCCTTCTGCTTCTGTAACTTGTTTTTGACCATCAGACTGTTTTGTCATTGTAAACTCATCGAATAATTCACCCAAAGCGTTATATGATTCATATTTCAGCTCTTCACCATCAACGTAAATATGTTGATACATCTGGGTATCTTCTGCCCCGCTTCTCACATATGCGTTATTTTCCTCCCAAACTACTTCAGATCTATCATACATTTTTGGACCAGATACAGAGTTAACGAACATCGTACCAGTAGTGTACTCTCTTTCCCCATTTTGTTCATTACTCAAATGTCCTCGAGCGTACGTGTGATCATGACCTTGAAAAACTAAGTCTACATTGTGCTTTTCGATTACAGGAAGTATCGCTTCACGAAGCTCTACGTTATCACGTCCCTCACCAGAAGAAAAAATGGGATGGTGAAACGTAATGACTGTCCATTGATTCGGATTATTCTCAAGAACTTCATCTAACCATTCTGCTTGCTGATCAATATCTGCATATCCGACATTTGAATCTAAAGAGATAATTCGCATATCTTGGTAATCCCAGTAGCCCACTTGCTTTTCTAATCCCTCGGGACCGTTACCAGGATATGCAAATTGAGGCCCCCAATATTCGGACAGTTTTCTAGGTTCATTTGTAGTTCTATAATACTCATGGTTCCCTGCTGTCGCAATACTAGGTACCATACCGTTTATCCATCCAGCTCCTTCGTACCACTCACCCCATTGCTGATCTGCGTCACCGTGATTAATCATATCTCCAGCATGCACAATAAAGCTCGCATCAGCTAAATCTGAATAAGCACTACGCATCACGCGTGACCAATGTTCTTTTATATCATTTTGAGCGTCACCCATGTAAATAAATGAAAATGGCTCATCTTCAGCTGCTGCTGTAGTGAACTCATACCACTCACTCCAGTTTGCACCATCACCTACGCGGTACAAGTATTGCGTACCTGGTTCAAGACCTTCAAAATTCACTGTATGGTATTGATTCGTATAGCCAAGGTTTGCCTCAATTTCTTCACTAGTTTCTGCCTCAACCGTTAACGTATTACTTGTAAAATTAGGACCTTCTTCAGCTGCTGCAATCTCTGCAACAGGAGTCGTAACACTATCATCCGTTCTCCATGAAACAGACTGAGTAGTAGTTGTATCGCCTTCCCATCCTAATAAAACTCGGTCTGGAACCGGACTAGGTTTGTACGTTTCTGCATCTGGATGCTCTTGTTGATCGGCCACAGCTACTGCACTTGGTAAGATAATCCCCACTGCAAGCAACGCAGCTATGGAACGCTTTTTCAATTTCAAATCTTTCTCACCTTTCAAATCTCTTATTACATTTTTCATAATTAAGTTTCCTCCCTGAAAAAATCAAGATTCTTAGTTTATTAGAGCAATAAAAAAATTACATTATCAGTTCGCCAATTTAATAGATAATCACTTTTTTCATTTAGATATCTTTTCCATCACCTTGCGTAGCAATAAATGTCCATTCAAGGTTTAAAGCGTCACCCTGGAACTGATTTTGGTCTTCCCCGTTATCATTGAAATTGAATTGAACCACAAAGTCATGGGAGTCTCCTGCTGCAAGACCTTCATCACCAATTGCTGGATAAAAAATATGCTCATTAATCGCTTCCGGTGTCATTTCTTGCAATTCTGCCAATGTTGTTTGGTAAATCACTTCATCCAAGTTATTTACGTTATAAAGAAATTCTACTACTATGTGTTCTCCGAAATCCTCCGAATTATCACCCTGTGCATCTTCAACAGTATAATTAGTTTCTAAATATACTGTGTTAATGTCGAGTGTGCCACTGTTATGAAGTTCAAAGTCACGAACCATCGAATCTCCAGGGGCCATATTTCCAACATTAATAATCTCCGTTGGCTTCGCTGTTAGATCCAACGTGCCCGCAGCGAATGTGTTGCTTGTTTCTACGGTGTCACTAAAGTATGCGAATGTTCCCCCTCCTATTAATGATAACCCCAGTACTGCTGTCACCACACCCATGCCCAATTGCTTTTTGATTCCCATCATGATTCCTCCTTAAGATATTTGATTTTATTTGTGAACGCTTCATCAGGTGAAAGACCTGAATAAGGCGGAGTCACTGATTATTACTTACTTCCGGTTCTTGTTTACTTGAGGCTTCTAATTGCCTTAACGCTCGTCCAATATTGATAATCGAATAGCCAACTAGTATTACGCCGGGTAAGATCAATAAGAAAAGTGCACCCTCTTTTGAATTGGCAAATTGAGTCACATATCCTGCATACGGAATGGTGAACCCGGTGTATTGCCCTACGATACTCTCAGCGAGCACCAACTCAGAATCTGCTCTATTGTTGTTATCACCTTTAGTCACATATTGCGCTCCATTATCCTTTACTTCATCAACTCTGTGAGTGATTACCATTCCATCAGAATTATGAAAAGTAATGATGTCACCCTTTTGAAATTCTGTAATATTTTCTTTTGCTTGAATAGCAATGATGGATCCGGTTTGAAATTCTGGCTCCATGGATCCAGATAAAACTGTTTTTAATTGATAACCGAATACATTTGGCTCTCCATCGGTTGCTTGATGAAAAATCACTGTGAACGCCGTAACAATCAGTAATATAGAGAGCACGGTTGTTATCAGACCACTGGTTAACTTTTTCATTCTTCTCCACATCATCGAATACCACCTCATATATTTTATTTCCTTGAATTTTTCTTATTTAAATGGCGTTGATAGAAAACTTTCTACGCTATGATGCATCGCCTGTTGTATCGTCAAGTTCTGCATCTGTATCTTTCTCTGGTGATTCATTTTCATCTTTCTCACTTTTCTCTACTGCATCTTCTGTTAATGGCTTGTTGGAATCGTTTGTTTCCTCAGCTGATTGCTTGTTCGTGCCATTCGTTGATTTATAATTTGGTTCATCTATTGATTGCTTGTTCATACTATCTGTTGATTCATTTTCTAATTCATTATCAATTGTTTCATCTGTTTTATTAGCTTCGTCATCATCCTCATATCCTGCAAATGGATCGGTAGCCAAAATATATCCTTGCAACAACTCCGTTTCAGCCCGGAATACGGCGGTTGTTGGTGATGTTACCAACGCAACAATATAAATGGATAAAAACAATATGGCGAATAATTGAAAAGGTATATTGAATTTTATCTTCATATGGTGTTTTTTCACGTAATCACTCCTAGAAATTTAGAGGTGTGTTTGGTATGTGAAAGTACTCTTACATTTTTGAATATATGTAATACTATTTACACTTCCATTTTTAATAGATTCTCTTTCTCTATTTGAAGTATAGTGGAGTACTATTAATAGATTGTGGAGTTAACGTTAATGTATTGTAAATTAAGAAAATAAAAATTTTTCATAATTATAACGTAATGGGTTTAAAGTATTGATTATCCAATACCATATAAAATAATTAGATATTTTGGATTGTTAAAAGAGATTTATTTGGGTAAAAAGGTTTGTGTTAGAAGTGATTGGAGAACTGTGAAATAAAAGAGAAATCAATGATAAATGACAAAAATGCACCCTTCAATAAGGGTACATCTTTTTGTTACATAATTATTTAGTAATTTTTAATTGATAGCATCCACCCAGTTTATTTACTTAATTTTCCACCTAAGCTTTTCATCCTTTTGCAATTAGCAAGCAATCCTGAACCATCTGTAATATTATCAAAAGGAAGTCCAAGCTAACCATAGCTTGGACTTCCTTTTGATTAATTTATGTTTAATTTTTTGCTGAACAACAATGTAATCGCATAAGCGATGAAAATGGATAAAACCCCAAAAATTAGGACAGGAGCTAAAGCAATTGAACTCGATCCGAAAGTAATTTCAGGTAAGAGTCCTTCAATACTAAGCCACACTTCCGATATATTAGGTACATATAATGTCGTTAAAATCATACCCGAGCCTACTTGTAAGACAAAATATACTATAATCACACTACAGATAAATAATGCTGCTTTTTTCATACAATCCCCTTTCTTATTCATCTAAACTGTGCCAAATGCTTCATCACCTATAACTACATTTAGATGTTTTGGTAGTATTGTAATTTCAGAAGGTGTTTGCGTCAACACCTCTCCATCACTATCAATATTTTGCTCTGGCGAACTCTCCACGTGAAGTTTACTTGTTCTAAAATAAATAACTTCATCGTTTCTATTATCTGGGTAATCATTTTGCATTTGCGTTTCTAACCATGTCCAAAAGTGTTGTAACTTCGCTAACTTAATAATAAGTACATCAAATTTTCCATTTTGAATATCAGCATGAGGGAAAAATGACTTCATACCACCTAGAAAAGGTCCATTGCCAACGACCATCATTACCGCTTCCCCATCATAGTTCATTTCCTCACTAGTTATTTTCAGTTGAAATGTTTCATTCTGAAAAACAACTTTGGAAGTATTGATGTAATATGACATTTTTCCAAGTAACTTTTTATTTCCTCCATCCATTTCTTCAGCTACTTTAGATATTAGTCCAATTCCCCAGAAGTTCAGGAAATAATAATCATTGTATTTTCCCACATCAACTGTTTTTGTTTGTTTTTGTACTATTTGTTCCAGTGCAACCAGCGGATTTTGATTCATTCCTATTGTTCTAGAAAAATCATTACATGTACCGCCTGGCAATACCGCAAAGGTTGGTCGATGATCTAATGGAGCAAGAGCATTTACAAGCTCAAATATTGTTCCATCTCCACCTCCACCAATAATTAAATCCAATTTACTATAGATTTTTTCAATGATCTTTTTACCGTCGCCTTCTTTTGCTGTAGTATATACGGTAACTTCTTCAAAAACATCTTTTAATCTCGCTTCAATTGTATTTATTTCATTCTTTAATTTTTGATTTCCTGCATTTGGATTTATTATGACTGCAACTGTCTTCATTAATCCTCTCTCCTTATCGAGCTTCTTCTATTATCATTCCCTAATTTTTATGATCTTGATCATTTTTTTAATGAAGAGGTTATTTTCAACTAAAAAGCCGTTACAAAATGAAGACCGAATGTAAGTAAGTCAGCCATCCAAAGATTTTCAATATTTGGTTACACTTTAGGACTTTTATTTTCCTTTAAGATTTTAAGAATATTTTTTAAAGTGCCATGAATATTCTGCAACGCCACTAATATAATCCCTAACATAATAAACGTGACGATCTCTCCAGTGAAAAATGCAAGTACTGCGAGTAGAATAGCATAAAGTGTGAAAAGTAAATAATTCATTAGACCACCCTTTATAACCGTTTCTTAAAATTATATCATTCTTTTTTCACTAGTTCATATACTTGTCTAAATATTCATATATAATAGAGGAAAAATAGGAAAGGAATTGATTTATGATTACAAAGCGCAGAGAAAAAACAAGGGATTTAATGTTGTATGATTTATTGGTTCACAGAATGGATTTCTCTAATAAAGAACGGCAAATCTATGAAAAGATAAAACAAGGATATGAAGGAGAAAGAAGATTCGACCAATTATGTGATGAGATCGATGGTAATAACTTAATACTACAAGATTTATTGTTTACACATAATAATACAACTTTCCAAATCGATTCGGTGATTATTACTAAAGATACAATTTATTTATTAGAAATAAAGAACTATAAAGGCGAATATATTTATGAAAATGATAGGTTAATTAAAATGCCGAATATTGAAATTATACAACCGCTTCATCAACTGCATCGAAGTGAAGCATTATTTCGTAATTTGATGACAGGATTTAAATATACTCTCCCTATTAAGTCTTTGGTTATCTTTATACATCCTCACTTCACACTATATCAAGCTCCTGTAAAAACCCCCTTTGTCTTACCAACTCAAGTCCAATCATTTGTACAAAAAATCAAGCGTAATTCCACCAACATAATCATTAAACATCAACAACAGATCGCTGAACAACTACTAAAATTGCACACCTCTCCATCTCCTTTTCAAAATACCCCTAAATACCAATACAAAGATCTTAAAAAAGGAATTTACTGTCATGATTGTAATCACTATTTTAATCATGCTAATGGTAAATATCTTGTATGTAACTATTGTGGTAAAAAGGAAGATGTGAATACTAGTGTACTTAAAAGCGTGGAAGAAATAAAAGTTCTCTTTCCTGATTTAAAAATTACTACAAACAGAGTTCAAGATTGGTGCGCTATTATTTCTTCAAAAAAACGGATACGCAAAATACTAAGTGAGAACTATGAGGTAAAGGGAAATAGTCAATGGACTTATTATGTATAAAAGTGATTGTACAGTAAACAAGAAATGATTAAATGAGTTACCTTTTTTCTCGATATCAAGAATTTTGGTAACTCATTGGCTCTATGAGTTACCTTTTTTCTCGATATCAAGAATTTTGGTAACTCATTGGCTCTATGAGTTACCTTTTTTTCTCGATATCAATATTTTTCGGCACTCATCGGCTCTATGAGTTACCTTTTTTCTCGATATCAATATTTTTCGGCACTCATCGGCTCTATGAGTTACCTTTTTTCTCGATATCAATATTTTTCGGCACTCATTAACTCTATGAGTTACCTTTTTTCTCGATATCAATATTTTTCGGCACTCATCAGCTCTATGAGTTACCTTTTTCGGATAAATCCACAGCTAACTTTCTTTTCCGTTGAAAGAATAAAATTCCCGCTCCTGTTAATATAATGACGATACCTATTGTTAAATAGTTATATAGATTCGTTGCAGTATTTGGAAGTGTTGTAGTCCCTTTAGTCTTGTTGTTATTATTTGGTTCAGGATTTTTATTTATGTCTGAACCTTTTACTGCTTCTCCTCCAGTATTGTCATTATCTTCTTGTATTATCGAATTCTCCCTTTAACGTATCAATCCCCTTATCTTTACAGTAACTTATTTGCCTATTAATTTGCGGCCCCAAGTTAAATAATCTTTCGCCATATAATAAGCATGTGCAGGTAAATAATTGAGTTTTAAGAGAGCTACTACGGAGCATATGACCAAATGTATCAAAATTAAACAGATGAACATTTATATCCTCGATATCATCTAAGTTTTGTTCCTTCTCTTTTTCAGCATCTAGTATTAAAAATGTTTTAATTTTATTTGTTTGTGTTGCAGGATTCACCATAAATTCTCCTAATAAGATTGGTCGATGAGGTGAAATATAGCCTGTCTCTTCCATTACCTCTCGTACAATACCCGCTTCACAGGTTTCAAATTCTTCAAGATTCCCTGCAGGTATCTCTAAAAATGTATCATTTCCTGCATACCGAAATTGTTCAACGATTACAATTTCTTTCTCCTTAGTTATCACTACAGCATTAACCCAATCAGGATATTCATTTACATGATAAGCTTCGATTATTGTTCCGTCTAATAATTCACAATTATCTTTTCTGATGTTTCCAAAATCACTTTTATGTATGTATTCAGATTGCAAAGTCTTCCATTTTTCCAATGTCCTTCTTACCTCCATTAACTAACTTATATATTTGGCGAATATAATTGTTTAGCTAAAACTGGAAAATATTTAGATCTTAATTTATATGTTGCAATAACTCTCTTCTTAATATCAGTCGGAATCGCACTAATTGCATTTATTATAAACAAAGGGAATTCTATTGCTCTCTGGTAGTGATCCACTACTTCTCTATTATCCTTCTAATCAATTACTTACTTTTTTGTTTATAAACTAATTCAAATCTTTCACAAACAACTGGAATATCATCACTAAATTCTTTGCCAATTCGTTGCAGCTCCCTAGTAAAAAAAGCTTCATGAACTTCTTGCCAATAGCGCAAAGAACGATCTCCTTCCCCTTCTAAATAAGCATGTTCTTCTGTTACTTCATGATAAGGTACTATTTCTACATCCGTAGTAACAATGATTGCAACTGCCTCTCCATCGCTATTGAGAATAATATTGTGCAGCCCTCGTTCAGGCAATGAATCACCATCAACTAGATAGTTTCTATAGCTTGATGAGGTAGCCGTTTTCTTCCCTTCCATTACTAATTTTGCGAGCCCGTCAGCGTGATCTGGAGCATCTCCAAATGCCCATACATCTACTTCATCAAAATTCGGAGTATCTCTTTGTATTTTTGTATAGTCATTCCACATATCTTTTACAGATTGTTCATTCATCTATATCATCCTTCTAAGTTTTTTTGTGTTTTCAGTACGAATAAATAATAACCGGAGCGCCTCTAAAAATTATCAAAACCTTTTATATAATCATATACCCATCGTATTTCAATTGGACCATTCACTACTTTATAATAGTCACCATTATTATTTATCGACATTAATTGATTTTCATAAATACTAGCCATGACGACCTCGTTCTCGGTCCTAATTTCAATCATAAAACCAGTCTCTTTACTGACATCGGAATTCCAATCTCGATCGTTTATCTTCTTCACTTGGTATTGACTAAGAAATTCCACCATCTTCTTAACTGCTTGATGATCTTCTGTCATCTTTTGATGATTCACGAATACCGATTCAAAACTAGATTTATCGTATTCGAGTAGTCTTTTAGACTTTTCGTTTTATATTCATTCAGCATGCTAACTGAAAAAACAATGATTGGTATAAACATTAGTACAGTAATAAAGTATAATAAATTTTTTTCTCTGCTAACTTTCTCTTTAAAATAGAAGTGGTTAGTTTTTCAGATATAAATATGGTTATCGGGAGGACAATAACTACCAATATGACTATCGCGATAATATCTATCACACTATTCCATTTTTCTATATGGGCAGTAAAAAAGAGATAAATAGATTTTGAAATAAAAAAAGTAAACACAACCAAATATAGTGTAATGATAATAAATAGCAATTTACTCTTATTCAATTATTTACCTCTTTTTTTGAAAAATCAATCATTTAATGATAATCTAACTATAACTAAAATTGATAATACAGTAAACGTATTTAAGAAGTTATATCTAAAAAAGAATCTACTTCTGAAATGACGCTGTCAATATTATCAACTAATGGAGCATGCCCTGTATTCAGTTGTTTATAAATAAAAGATACATTATTCTCTTTCATTTCATCCATTAATTCTAATGTCATTGTCTCCGAAACCATTAAATCATACCTTCCCCATAAAATAAGAATTGGAGAAGTAATATTTTTTAGGTTGCGGCTTATATCAAACTTATTTGCCGCATTGGCTACATCGATTATATTCCGTTGATTCAATGCTGCTTCGATGTACTTCTTAAATCTAGTTTCCTCTGGTTTTTTAATAACAAACATTAGTTGTAACATAGCAGCTTCAAAAAATGACCTTTCTTTGTTCGTTTGCGCTTGAAGCATTCTATTGATCATTGGATCAACTGAAATTTCCTCCCTTGTGGTCATTCTTTCTCCATTCGAATTTAATGCTGGATAACCTTTGGTAGAAATAGAATTAAGTAGAGTTACTGATTTCACCCTTGTTGGATAATTAGCTGCAAATTGCATAGCCACACCCCCACCATTCGACCAACCCATCACATGACACATTTGAATATGTAATGCATCACAAAATAATCTTATATCTTCTGCAAAATCGTTAAAAGATTCTATTGGTGTATGATATGTAGATTGTCCATACCCACGCAAATCTAAGGCATAAATCGTATATTTCATCGTTAACTGTTCCATTAATTTATCCCAATGATCTGAAGAGGCAAAATTTCCATGGATCAATAAGAGTATAGCTTCTCCACCATTTCTTTTTTTGTAATGTATTGTTTCTCCATTAGTTATCGTAACCTTCATCCAATCCCCTCCCGTAACTTTAACTGTTTATTATATTCCACTTCACCATAGAAATGAACAGCAAAAAGGCAAGAATTTAGTATTTTTCCCAAAGCTGCCTAAACTTACTTTTCATCTTTCCTACAAATAATCATCGTAAATTTCATCGACGGTTTATTATTACTATCTTTATTTGGCTCTTCCACATCGAAAAAATCTACTAACCCATAATCTTTAAAATCTTGATCGATGGATTCCGCATCATAAAAATACAACTTCACACCGTCCTTTGTCTCAAAGTAGTCTTTACCCAATTGTTTCCCTTTACCATACATGGGAGCTTCTTTTGAAACAGTTGTGAATATCATATATCCATTTGGCTTGAGTTGACTAAAGCAATCTCGGAAAAACTGTTCTCTTTCCTCTTTATTTAGTAAGTGGATTAGTGCATGAGAAAATAACCCATCGTATTGCTTGTTATCAAAAGGCATATCACTCACAGGACCATGAAAAATAGGAATATCTAATCCATTTTTTCTAGCGAGATCGATTGCTGTTTTTGATATTTCTATGCCAGTAACATCTATTCCTTCTTCTATGAATACTTTCGCATTTCGCCCATATCCGATCCCTGGTAATAAAACCTCCTTTACATTTTTATCGATAAAGATGTCTTTTGCTTTAATAGCAGAATCAGTTGGTTGATATCCCCACATCGCTTGTTTTTCTATAAAACTTGCTTCCCAGAATTCCATTATATTTCTATCTCCTTTATACTTCATAATAATTACAGATATAATTACTCTTTAATAACTATAATTGTAATTATATTTTTTGTAAAGATTGAAGCCTTATCCATTAATCGATAACATCTGCTCAAAAAAAGATGTCCCATAACGCGAAGTATATGGAACATCTTAATCTTTTAACTATTATATTTAAATTGTGCTAACATCAATAACGAAACGATATTTTACATCTGAATCTAATACTCGTTTATATGCTTCATCAATTTGATCTGCAGAAATCACTTCAATTTTTGGAACAATGTGATGCTCCGCACAGAAGTCTAACATTTCTTGAGTCTCTCGAATGCCTCCAATTAAAGAACCTGCGAATGAGCGACGATGTCCAATGAGAGAGAATACATTTACGGACAATGGCTCTGCCGGTGCTCCAACATTTACCAAAGCACCATCCAGATTTAGAAGACTAAAGTAAGCATCCATATCAAGCTTAGCACTTACTGTATTAATGATTAAATCAAATGATCCCGCAAGTTTCTCGAAAGTTTCTTGTTCACTAGTTGCATAATAGTTTTCTGCTCCGAATTCCAATCCATCTTCTTTTTTATTTAATGTTCTGGATAGAACGGTAACTTCTGCTCCCATGGCATGTGCAATCTTAACAGCCATATGACCAAGGCCACCCATACCAACAACAGCTACTTTCTTGCCAGGACCAGCATTCCAATGATTTAGTGGAGAATATGTTGTAATACCAGCACATAGTAACGGTGCTGCAACATCCAATTCGATATTGTCAGGAATTCTTAGTACAAAATCCTCCGTTACGACAATATGAGTAGAGTATCCACCTTGAGTTGGTTCACCATATTTATCAACACCACCATATGTTTGAATATTTCCTTGATGGCAATATTGTTCTTCTCCTCTGCGGCAATTCTCACATTCGCCACAAGAGTCAACCATACATCCGACTCCTACTCGATCACCAGCTTTGTATTTGGTGACCTCAGGTCCAACATCTGATACTACCCCAGCAATTTCATGTCCTGGGACTAGGGGATAGTTTACTTCTCCCCATTCACCGTGAGCAGTGTGTATATCAGAATGGCATATACCTGAATATTTAATTTCAATTAATACATCATGTGAATCCAGATTACGTCGTTTAATTTCCGTTGCGTGAAATGGTTGATGTGGCCCATCGACAGCCCTTGCTTTAGCAGTATACATAAAAAGAACCTCCTAGAAATTTAAGTTTATTACAAAATAATGGTAACCCTTATAGTTAACTCGAAGTCAATAGGTTCTCCAATATTTTTTAGAAATCAGTTAATTTTGACCATCAAAATATAATATGGTAGACTGTTTCAAAATCCTAGAGTTAACTCGAAGTATAAATTTAACTGAAAGGAGATACTGGTGATGAAAACATATTCTATCAGTGAAGTTGCAAATAAACTGAATCTCACTGTATATACACTACGTTATTATGATAAGGAAGGCTTACTGCCTTTCGTGGAAAGAAAAGCAAATGTAAAAGCGCAATTAGAAGAATTAACTAAAACAATGGCAATTATCGATCATAAATGCGATTATTATAAGACTGCTTTAGATGCAGGGACAGAAGATATTCATAAAAACAAAAAATTAGATATTTACTCTACTAACTAACAGAGCCCGCCTAACTTTTCTTTATTAAGTGGGCGGGCTCTCTATTATTTATAATCAAAATAAAGATGATAATGGTATTGGCAATTTTGGTTAAATAGAGCCTTACAATTTTTACAAGAATTCATTTTCATGTATTCATTTATCGTTAATTCCGTCTGACAAACACCGCATAAGATAGCTTTTTTATCAAATTCTCTTTTCGGCCATCTCTCTATTTCATGATCTTCACACTCTTGATGACACTTATAACAAGGATAGTAAGTATTGCAACATTTAAATTTAATGCTGATAATATCTTTCTCAGAATGATAGTGTTCACATCGAGATTGATGGTCGACAACCTTCCCATAGACTTTCATCAATATTCTGCCTCCTTTGAATGCACTGAATCAAGTACAACTTTAATGCAAGCATTGTATATAACAAAAAAGGCTGGAATTATGATTTTCAGCCTTTTTTGTTATAGTAGCTCTGTACAACTTCTATTGCTCTACTTCAATCGTATTTTCTATTTCAAAGTTATCAAGTAATGCACGTACTTCTGCAGTGGATTTTGTATTCATCATTTGATTTCTTAACTCACTTGCGCCTCTAAACCCTTTAACATAAATCTTAAAGAAACGGTGAAGTGGTTTAAATGAACGTGATTCTAACTTGTCATATTTATCATGAAGGTCCAAATGCAATCGTAAAAGGTCAAGCATTTCTTGGCTGGTATGCTCTTGCTGCTCCTTCTCAAAAGCAAAAGGATTCTTAAACACACCTCGTCCAATCATTACTCCATCAACACCGTACTCTTCAACCAGTTTCAAACCCGTTTGGCGATCAGGAATATCTCCATTTATAGTTAACAGGGTATCTGGTGCAATCTCATCACGAAGTTTTTTAATCTCAGGAATAAGTTCCCAATGAGCGTCTACTTTGCTCATTTCTTTTCTCGTTCGAAGATGGATCGATAAATTCACAATATCTTGTTCCAATACATGTCTCAGCCATTCTTTCCATTCATCGATATACGTGTAACCAAGCCTTGTCTTCACACTAACAGGCAACCCTCCAGCTTTTGCTGCTTGTATCAATTCAGCAGCGACCTCTGGACGATTAATCAGACCAGAACCTTTTCCATTCCCTGCTACATTTGCTACAGGACAACCCATATTAATATCTAGGCCTTTAAATCCCATTTCGGCCATACCAATACTCATTTGTCGGAAGTACTCTGGTTTATCTCCCCAAATATGAGCGACAATTGGTTGCTCGTCTTCCGTAAATGTTAAGCGTCCTCGCACGCTTTGTCGTCCATCTGGATGGCAATAACTCTCTGAATTTGTAAACTCTGTAAAAAACACATCCGGTCTAGCTGCTTCTGTTACTACATGACGGAAAACAACATCTGTCACATCTTCCATTGGTGCAAGTATAAAAAACGGACGTGGTAAATCGCGCCAAAAATTATCTATCATTGTTACATTTCAATCCTCTCATTGTGGGTTATAGCTAACCCTTATCCCAATATATCTTTTCTTCTTTTACACTTATATCATTTTTCCGCACGTTAAACAAACGGATTGCCTCAAATAGACCCTTCCAATAATCGCCACTATTGCGACTGGATAGAGCACTACTATATTATAAAGTACATTGGATAAATGCGAAACCTACCTTCATATTTTTCCTTTTACTTATAGTTGTAAAAGTATTTAAGAAAAAGATGTCAAAATTCATATATAAAAATATTCTTTTATACGAAATTACAAGGAACTGTAATAGACTAAAAACAATGAACAACATAACCACCAGAAAACTTATTTACTATTATGCTAAAAAGCCCTGCTGTAACGCAGGGCTATTCTCTTCTTTTTTTTTAAACAATTAAAAGATTAGTCTTCCCCATAGTTTTCTTAAGCAAGACCAATCATCCTTTATCTTTACCAGCTGCAATTTCCTTACTCGCACCTGCCAATTCCTCACTAAAATACCGCTTATCCAAAAGTTTTAGGAAAGGAATCCAAATAAGCGTAACAATTACTAAGTTCACTAACTGCATAATTCCACCAGCTATCGAATTTGTTGTCAGCATCCCACCGATGAAGATGGGGGTCGTCCAAGGTACATGTACTCCAGTAGAAACAGGAACAAGACCTATCGACATGGAAAAATAAGTAACAATTGTAATAATAACTGGTGCTAATAACCAAGGTATTAAAACTAGCGGATTAAGAATAATTGGTAACCCAAATATAATAGGTTCATTTACATTAAATACCGAAGGCGGACCACCAATCTTACCGAGCTGCTTTAATTGTCTACTTTTAGCTATTATAAATAGACCAAGGATAACTGCCATTGTCATTCCTGATCCGCCCATTCCAACAATAAACGTATCGATAAATTGGTTGTTTACGATATGCAGTCTTTCTTCTCCTGCTTGATATGCTTCATAGTTTTCTAAAGACAACGTCATCCAAATTGGATCCATTATTGAATTAACGATAATCTGACCATGTAAACCAAAGAACCAAAAAACTTGGATTAAAAGGACTGCAATGATCGCTGCAGGCAATCCGCTTCCCAATGCTGTTATTGGTTCTTGGATAACAGAATAAATAAAGTTTTGTATCGTTTCAAAAGGTGTGATGCTAAAAAGAATACGAATTAACAAAAATATAGACAATGTAAACGAAATTGGAATTAAAGAACTAAACGACCTTGATACTGCTTCTGGAACACCTGGTGGCATTTTAATCATCCAATTTTTCTTTACAAAAAATCGAAAGAGCTCTGTCGAAATAAATGCCGTTAAGATTCCAAGAAACAGTCCTTCCGCTCCTAAACTTGATGTCGGAATTACTCCTGTGACATCTTCTAGTACTTGAGGTGTCAAAATGAGGAAGGATGCTAATGCAGTAACTCCACCATAAATAGCGTCTCCACCATAATAGGCTGTCAGTTTATAGGCAATTCCAACAATAACAAACATCCCCATTATTGATAACGTAGCCGCTGATGCTGGTCCGAGTGCATCTTTATATGCATTGTAAGCATCTTCACTTAGTAATTGATCTAAAAATGGGATATTAGCAATAACGACAAAAATTGATCCAAAGATAATGATAGGCAATGCTACCATAAATCCATCACGCAAAGCACCTAAGTAACGATTGTTATTGAGCTTATCTGCAATAGGTAAAAAGAACCGTTCCATAAACTGCATAAATTTGCTGTTTTCCATTTTAAACTCCCTTTGTAAATCTTTTATTTAAACTAGTAAATCTAGTTCTGACCACGATATGATTATAATCATCCATTAAAGTGATTAAGACTCACGATTTTTTGTATTCATCTACTCCATAATCATCCTGTTTCCACAAACTTCGCTTCAAAGCGTCTATTAAAATTTAACCAGCAGCAATCAATTAAATAGAAGCAACTTTTGAACGATTAAATTCTTTCAACCAGCCATATACAGCACCTAATAAATTAGCATTTTGTTTAAACTTGCAAGCTGCTATCTTAGGTTTGACCTTCGCTAAATCCACAACTGCCAAAATTCCGTCCAGCTTTTCATCAATTTTTTCTATTAAATTTTCTCTAGCGCTAATGCCCCCACCAAGTAAGATAACTTCCGGATCGTAAATATATTGGAGATTATAAATGCCTACTGCTAATAGATGATAAAATCTATCTAATGCTTGCAAACAATCCGCATCTCCAGCCTCTGCCATGCTAAAAATTTGTTCACCGGAAAGGGAGTCCACAGCAATGTTCTTTCGTTCGGCGACCACTCTCACTAATGCCTTTGTTGAAGCTACTCTGCTCCACACATCATTACTATCATGAATATCCGAGTTCAAAAGCATGTAGCCAAACTCACCACCGTGCAAATTTGCTCCCTTATGGAGCTCCGCATTTTTAAATACAGCACCACCAATACCAGTTCCAAGCACCATAACAAGTACGTCTTTCTTTCCTTTTGCGGCACCTTTCCAAAATTCTGCATAGCCAGCACAGTGTGCATCATTTTCCATAAAAATAGGTACGTTTAGTCGGTCTTCTATTAAATGCTTTATATTTGGCCCATGTAAATAATGAAGTGCACTAGAACCTTTTATAATTCCTTCTGGCGAAACTGCTCCTGGGCAGCCCACCGCCACTCCTTTCACTTCGTTATTCAAATGTGAGATCTCCTCCATAGTACGTAATAATCCTTCCAATGAATCTGGAGTCTTCACTTTATTGGTTTCTACCACTGTCATATTCTCAGCTACCACTCCATATTTCAAAAAGGTTCCACCAATATCGAACGCTAAATACCTGTCCATTTATCCACCCCTTAATGATTTATCTATAAATCTTCTGCTAGTAAAGATTACTTGCTTTCCTATTTGAAATTCTCATCATTTTCCGCTTCAAATTCCCTCAATTCTATTAGCTGTTTATACCAATAAGCAGATTTTTTCAAATGACGATTACGATTATTTTCCAAATCAATTTCTACTAATCCATATCTATTTTTAAAAGCATTCATAGGTGATACATTATCGGTAAATGCCCAGAGCATATAACCTTTACAATTTACGCCCTCTTCTACTGCCTTTAATAACCATTTCAAATGCTCACGAATAAATTCGATTCGATAATCATCCTGAATTATATTAGAAGCATCTTTAAATCTTTTCTCGTTTTCTACTCCCATCCCATTTTCCGCAATAAACCATTCGATATTGCCATATTCCTCTTTCATCCGAATTCCCATATCATACATAATTTGCGGATATATTTCCCATCCACGATAGGGATTCATTTTCTTTCCCGGAAGTTCAAACATTTCATAATAATACGCAGGGTGAAATGGGGTCTGTTCATTCCACACAGCTGTACGTGCTTTAACTCGATGTGGAAAATATAGATTTAACCCGACATAATCAACCGTATTATCCTTAATCAAAGCTAACTCTTCTTCTGTATAATCAAATGTAATCTCATGTTTCTTCATTACATCAAATAATTCCTCCGGATATTCTCCTTTAATCGAGGGATCGAGAAATACACGATTGAAAAACAAATCGTACATCTTTGCTGCTTGTTGATCATGTGCGGCAGTTGAACGTGCATAGGTGACCTCAGGATTTAAGATGACACCTATTTTTGCTCCATTTTTTTCTTTAAGTTGCATCTCTTTGAATAATCTTACTACCTTGGCTGTCGCCAATACTTTGTTATAGTTCCACTGCATCCATTTTTTTGTATTCTGTTCAAATGGCCAGCGAATAGCATCTAAATAAACGCGAGTCTGAACTACGATGGGTTCATTGAAGGTAAACCAGTTCCTTACCTTGTCTCCATACCGTTCAAAAACTTTTTTAGCATATTGAACAAATAATTCCACTACATGCTTTGATTCCCATCCACCGTATTTTTCAAATAAAACAGCTGGAATTTCATAATGCTCCAGACAGATCATTGGCTCTACACCGTTTTGGATTAATTTCTCAATAACATTATCCATATATGCTGCATATTCTTCATCAACAGTAGCATTCTCATAATCTACTAAAAAACGTGACCAGTTAATCGATGTCCGAAAATGGGTTAATCCTATTTCTTTCATATAATGAATATCTTCCTCATAACGTTGATAGAAATTCGTTGCTCCGGCAGGACCGTACCCGTTATGCCAAACATGTTTATTGTTTTTATACCAGATATCCAAATAAGAGTCCTGGGAGTCCTTCTTTCCTATCCATCCCTCTGTCTGCCAGGCCGAAACTGCTGCCCCTAGCATAAAATTACTCGGCACCTTTATTGTTACATTTTTCATTCAAACTCCTCCTTTGTAGCTTCTATTCAATTGCAGTTAATTTCCGGTAATTTGTTGGAGTCAATCCAGAAAACTTCTTAAACACACTGACAAAATATTTATACTCCTGAAAGCCTACTTGTCTTGAAATTTCACTTACTTTAAAAGGGGTATTTATGAGCAATGTTTTGGCCTCGTCTACCCTTAATTTGTTGACATATTCATTGAAATTTTCTCCTGTCTTCTGTTTAAATAAGGTGCTAAAATAATTGGATGATACATTTATGACATCCGCAACCTCCTGAACTTTTATTGTCGTACGGAAATATTCCTTGATGTATTCCTCTGCCTGTTTAATGAGCCAATCTGCTTTTTCAATCTTATGATGAGCTAGCTTTTTGATAATTAGCTCCAAATCCTGTTCAAATAAATACTGTATTGAAGAATAGGAATTAAAAAGAATGAGATCCAGTTCTTTTAAGAAATGACAATCTAACTTTACAGATATTTCCCCAAGTAGTGCCTCATATTCTTTCATAATTACCTTCAGCATATGGCTACATACCTCTTGTACTTCTTGAAGTAAAAATGAATGACTTCGAAAATAGTCAAATAAGTCTGTTATCTTTTTTCCTACTTGGTTATGTTGTATTGGTTTCCTGTGAAATAATGTATCTATCAATTCCTTCTCTATTTTGTACGGATAAGTTTGCATATCAGGTCGGTCCATTTGATAATTGGAGAAAATAACATCATGTTCTCTAATTAACGGTAAATAGTCATAGACTGTTTTTAGCTGATTATATTTGTTTTTTAAATCCATCACATTAATAACCGAATCGCTCCCTATAAAAGAAAAGGAATGTTTGTCCTTGATTATTTCAGCTACCTGGATTGGATTAATTTCAGAATCTATTGGTTGTATCAAACAGGTAAGTAATTGATTGCAATGAACAAAAATCGATACAGTGTCAAACCCAAGCATTTTCGTCGTCTGCTCAATTGTGTCCTTCCATTGTTCGTTAAAGGATGCTAGACCTTGTTCAGATAGATGAGCAGTTTGTTTATCATATTCTTTTACCGTACTGATAAATGGGTAAATCTTGTTATCTAGATATCTATTAGGGTTTACAGTATCTTCTGGAAAATGATAAACCTGTTGAAAAATTGTATTCTTTATTTCCTTTTGTCTACTTTCGTTTTTCACATTGTGTTCCTCTTCGAGTTCATTTACAAGGGTATTCACTTTAGATTCCAGTTCATTTATGTCCACTGGCTTTAATAAGTAATCCTTCACACCTGACTGGATTGCTTTTTTTGCGTATGCGAATTCATCATATCCACTAATTAGCATAGTTTTTGTCTGTGGATGGTTTTTGTGTAAATAGGATGCTAATTGTAATCCATCCATGTTCGGCATGCGGACATCAGATAAGACAAGATCGATACCGCCCAACTCGTCTATTATTCGAATGGCATCCAATCCATCACAAGCTATCTCGACCTTGTCTATCTGATATTTTCCCCATGGTATAGTTTGCTGAAGACCTAATTGAATTATCGGTTCATCATCGACAATCAATATTCTGTATGACGACATCTAATCACCTAATTCTTTTGATTTATCCTCATTTAATAGCGGAAGGATCATGCGAAGGAATGCACCTTCATCTGGATCCAAAATAGAAAGCCCATAAGGTTCTCCAAAAACAATCGAGATCCGATCGTTTAGGTTTTTCAAAGCATATCCAGCACGCAGTTGACCATTCTTCTTGTGTTCACTAAATCCCCAACCATTATCGATAACATCAATTACTGCTTGATTTTCATTACGATAATAATGAATTCGAATAATCCCTTGTTTCGGAAGGTTCTTAAAACCATGCTGAATGCTATTCTCTATTAAAGGTTGAATCATTTGCTTCATAACATAAAAGCCTTTAAGTTGCTCCTCCATCACAATTTGATAATCGAGTTTTTCACCTAATCGTTTCTTTTGTAGTTCGAGATAAGCCTGACTATATTCCACTTCTTCCTCAAACGTTACCAAGGATTTTCCATTATTTAGATTCATGCGAAATATTTTGGAAAGTCGTTCTATCAATTGACCAGTTTCTGGTGCGTTTTCCAGTCTTGCATTCCAACGGATCATATCAAGTGTGTTATAGAGAAAATGTGGATTTATTTGATTTTGCAAGGCTCTTAGCTCTGATTCCTTCTGCTTTATTTTTAATCGATACTCTGTATCAATATGTTTCTGAATGGTTTTAACCATCTTATTAAAACGGTACCCTAGCTTCCCAATCTCATCGTCAGAGTCCACATGAACACTTGCAGTAAAATTTCCATTTTCCAATTGCTTTGTCTGTTTAGTCAATTCTACTATTCGTTTAATATTGGAATGGTAAAAGAAGATAAAGAACAGCATACCTGCAAGAAGAAGGATACCAATTAGATACCCGATCAATGCTCGAACTTCTGTTAAATCCGCTGCAAGCCTATCTTCATCGATGGCAGTAACAGAAAACCAATCGGTATTCGTAAGTTGATTTTTTACTACTACAAAATGGCTTTCTCCATCCTGATAGCTGTATGATTCCTCCTTTCCATCCATGACCCATTTAATCAAACCTGTGTCTGGAAATTGCTTACCGACCAGATCTGCATCCGGATGTAAGATGACATCCCCTTTATCAGATACAATAAAATAATCACTCTGTTGAGACGGCACCTCAATTTGGTTATACAATTCCATTTGATCAAGTCGTATCCGTACGATTCCGATTTGTTCACTGATATTGTTCATATCATTAATTATTCTGGTTAAGCTGATTACATTTTTATCATCATTCCAATCACTTTTCACTTGATAGGGATTACTCCATACTGGACTTCCTTTCGATTCCTTGGCGACTTTATCCAACTCCTCTTCTTCCCCAGTAACTGGTTCTCCATGTTTCACCAAATGCCCATCTCTTCCTTCTAATAAAATGGAATTAATATATGGATTAGATATTAGCTGAAATGTAAAATAGCCTTTAATAACTTCCATAGCCTCTTGGTATTCGGGTTGATACATTTCATGCTCTTCGGAGATAAAAATTTTCCGGAAATTACGATCGTAAATCATATAGGACGACATCGCTTCTACTGTTGAAAATACGGTCAATAAATTTTGTTCATTTCTGCTTAGTCTTTCCGTTGCTTCCTCTATTGCTTGATTCTTCAATGCTATACTTGTTTGATAATAGATTAATAAACTAACAAACAGTATTGGTATCATTAATGCAAGAAAAAATGTAATGAACTTCCTCTTTAATCCCCATCTCTTCATCCAACCTAGTCCTTTAGCATTTATTTCTTCATTAACCCTTTACGGCTCCAGAAGTCATTCCATTCACAATCTCTTTCTCCATAAATAAATAGAAGATGACAATCGGAACTAATGACATCGTTAATCCTGCCATCTGTGCCCCATAGTTGGTTGTAAATTGCCCAGCAAAATTCGCTAATCCAAGTGGCAATGTTTGCAACTCTGGATCATTAATTAGTACTAATGCAAAAGAAAACTCATTCCAGTTATAGATGAAATTAAGAATAACAACCGTAGCAATTGCTGGTCTGGACATAGGAAGGATTATCGACCAAAAGATCCGGAATATTCCAGCACCATCCATAATTGCCGATTCTTCAATATCCTTTGGAAAAGCTTTCATAAAACTTGTTAAAATAAATATCGTAATTGGCAGATGGAAAGCCACATACGGGAATAATAGTGTAATTTCAGTATTAAGCAATCCGAGATTTTTCATCAGAATAAACATCGGAACGAGCGTAGCGTGAATCGGAATTAATAAACCGAATATAAAAAATGTATACATAATCTTATTAAATCTAAACTTGAATCTAGCTAAGAAATACGATGCCAATGCTCCAATAATTACGGTGACGACTGTTGCTGTGACACAGACGAATATACTATTTTTGAACAACACACCAAGATTAGCGATTTCCCATGCATTTGCATAATTGTCCAATATAAATTCATTTGGAAAACCAAACTGATTCACCGTAAATTCCTGTTCAGACTTAAAAGAGTTGATCGCCATCCAGATAATCGGGTAAACATTCACAATTGCGAATAAGCCAAGCAAGGTATAGATGATAATTCTTGATATTCGTTTTTTTATCGTTCCATTGGTCCGTCGGTTATTTTTAGTAGTCACAGTGGACTCCATTTACACCCCTCCTCATATCATTTTCTTTCCTAGTAATTTCGTAACTATAAAAATTAAAATGAGACTAAAGAAGAAGATAAATACAGAAACTGCACTACCGTACCCATATTGCAGGTTATTAAATGTCTCATGGAACATATAGAGCGCCATAACATCTGATGAATGGGCTGGACCACCATTCGTCATCACATAAATTAGATCAAATGTCTTCAAGCTTCCAGAAATACATAGAATAACTGCCACAATAATCGTATCCCATATCATCGGTATCGTAATTTTGAACGTGGTCGTCCATTCTGAAGCACCGTCCATTTTAGCTGCTTCCAGTACTTCCGTCGGCACGTTTTGTAATGCCGCCAGAAAAATAATGAAGTACAACCCAACGAATTGCCAAACCACGGTAACTAAAACGGCAATCATGACCCATTTCGTATCACCAAGCCAATTTTGCGCCATGAATCCAAGACCAATACTTCGCAAAAACTCATTCAGCATTCCATTCTGAGAATTATAAATAAGGCTCCATGTTAAAGAAATTACAACCGTTGATAAGACTACTGGAAGAAAACCAACTGTTCTAAAAAACTTTACTCCTTTAATCTTACGGTTCAGTAAAAGCGCGAAGAATAGTGCTATTGGTACCTGACCTAAAACAGAAGCAAAAACAACGTAAAGATTATTTTTGACTGAGTTCCAGAACAAGGGATCTTCAAATAGATTTCTGAAGTTATCAAGACCAATAAAGGTCATATCGGTAAATCCATCCCATTCCATTAATGAGTAATAAAATGATTGAAGGATTGGATAAATAGCAAAAACAGCATAGATAAGAAAAGCTGGAAGTAACCCAATGATGATCGCTGCTTTGCTTTTACGCGTTAGCTGCATCTTCTATCACTCCAATTTTCACAGGTTGCCAGTAAAACCGGCAACCTGTAAATTAATTGATTACTCATTAGATTTATCCCATTCTGCCTGCATTTCTGCAGCAAGCTCTTCTGGTGTTTTATCACCAAGTGTTATTGATTGGAGACCATTATTAATAATGTCAGTTAATTCAGGTGTTAATGTCGCGTCATAAACAGGTGATAACCCATTTTGAGCCATGCTATTTGCATCCTTAAACACTTGCGGAATACTATCATCCATTTCTACATCAGCGGGTACAATTATATTTGCCTGAACAAGCTGCTGGAACAGCTCTTCACTATAGTAAAATTTAAGAAACTCAAAAGCTGCCTCTTGTTCCGCCTCACTTAAATTACTATTAACCGCAATTCCACCACCAGCAACTCCAGAAATTTTAGATGGGTCTCCTTCACCACCTTCAAAAGAAGGGAACGCAGCAACGCCGATATTTTCCACATCCTCTACACTGTCCATTATTGGTCCGATTGCCCAGGAACCTGCAAAATGCATTGCAGTAGATCCTTTAATAAATTCGTTTCTTGATTGAGCCTCATCTACTGTATTCATATCTTCATTAAACGCTTCTAATTTGGTCAATTCATCAATTACAGATAAAGCATTAATGAACTGTTCATCCTCAAACGTACCATCAACATTTAGAACATTTCCCAGGAAATCACTTCCTGTGTAACGATCCGCAATTCCTGAAATAAATACAGATTGCAATGGCCAAATCGCCTTATTGCCAAGAGAAATTGGTGTAATATCATTTGATTTCAATTCCTCTACTAAACTTTTAAATTCATCATAAGTTGTTGGAAATTCATCATACCCAGCTTCGCTCACAATTGCTTTATTATAAAAAATCAAGCTTGTTTCGCTAATATTAGATGGAATAGCAAAATAATTTCCATCTACTGCATAATCCTGTAAAATCTCTTCAGGAATCAATCCTTCCCAATGATCAATAATCGGATTTAAAGGCAGCAGTGCATTACCTTCAACTAATGGTTGAATACGAGTCCCTGGCCAGACACGCATCATATCCGGCAACTGATTACCAGCTGCCTGTGTCCGCAACTTTATCTCATAATCATCATGTGGAATACTTTCGTTAATAATTTGAATGTCTTCATGTTGTTCATTGAATTTTTCTATTATATCTTTGTACACTGTATTTTCAGGTCGATCCTCTGTCCAATCATTCCATAAAGTTAGCTCAATCACCCCATCCTCGGATTGTGCTTCCTCATTGTCCCCACAGGCTGCAAGAATAAAAGTAATTGCTACACCCAGCAGTAAAAGCTTAATCGTTTTCATCATATTCCCCCTCATTTATTAAGCGCTTACAAAGATTGTAGCAATTCACCTATATTCTTGATATCCTATAATTCTATAAAAATATCCAAAAAATACAGATATTTTAAAAAATAACCACTTTAGAAAAACACAAATCCCGCTTCCGCTTGTTTCAGGCTTGTTTGTTACCGACGGGCTCTGAATATGAGTGAAATAGCTTGGACTATGCTTATGGGTTCATTCTTAAGTGACTAACTGCCTTGGGGGATAACCGAGTGACCAAGTTCATCATCTGCTCGCTTCCTGTATATAAAGCTTTTTCTTCTATAGTTATATTTTATTTGATACCATTTTTTAACTAAACCTAACCTATTTCCGGTTTAAGGAGGAAATGATTGAGCGTTTTCATTTAAAGTTGTGAACCAGTAGAATCTGATTTTCTCTAGAACCACTAAAAAAGCCCAATATCCACATAAAACAGTGGACATCAGACTTTTATAATATTTATTCTTCTAAAGAAACATTTTTCAATTGCAGTAACTGCGTTGGCAACTGGGTCAGACCCTTCACTTCATCACGAACTCCAAGTAAATATTCTTGGTGAAGTAAGTATACAAATGGAGAAAGCTCAACTAGCTTTTCCTGTGTCTTACTATATAAATCTAGACGTTTTTCTGGATCAGCCGTTTGACGCGCTTCTTGCAAATAAGAATCCAATTCTTTATCTACTGTAAATGTGCGATTTCCTGCTGATCCAACATTTTCAGAATGGAAAAGTGGATACATGCCATTATCCGCATCACCGGTAACAGTTGTCCAACCAAATACCATCATCTCATGTTCTCCATTGGCAGTTTGATCTAGCATCGCGCCCCATTCAATTGTTACAACCTCTAAATCGATTCCAATTTCGGCAAGTTGAGCCTGAACATTTGTTGCTGTATCAATCCGTTGGCGATCATCATTCGTCCAGATCGTTGCAGAGAATCCATCTGGATAACCAGCTTCTTCTAACAATGCCCTTGCCTCTTCCATATTGTATTCCAATCCATTTAGTTGCTCATCATAACCAAAAATCCCTGGTGCAATTGGTCCCTTGGCTGGGATTCCAGCTCCTTCATAAATTCCATTAATGATTTCTTCTTTGTTAATAGCCATCGAAATTGCTTGTCGTACACGCACATCATCAAATGGTTCTTTTTCCATATTGAAACCTATATAAGCTAAAGAAGAACTTTCCTGGCGCTGTACCTTCATTCCATCTGTATTTTCAACTTCTGCAACATCGGATGGACTTAAAGGTGTAATAATATGAGAATCACCCGTAGATAATTCAGAGATACGAGTCAAATCCTCTGAAACTACTTTAAAGGTAACTGAATTGAGCATTGCTGGCTCTTGCCAGTAACCCTCATTCTTCACTAGCTTAACGGATTCACCAGTTTGCCAATTCTCAAATTTAAAAGGACCAGTACCCACTGGATTTGAATTAATTACATTGCTTGGATCTTCCCCATTTTCCATTGCTGCATAATCCTCTTCAATTAATTCCTGCGACACCATCTGTCCACCCGGATGTGCTAAATGAGCTGGCAACGGGGCAAAAGGATATTCTGTCTTAAAGCGTACCGTATAATCATCAACCACTTGAACCTCTGTTATCATATCGTACATAAATGCTACTGGTGACCCAATATCAGGATCAAGTATACGTTCGATATTTGCTTTTACTACGTTTGAATTGAACACGGAACCATCATGAAAAGTGACGTCTTCTCGAAGCTTAAATTCCCATGTTGTATCATTTACTTGCTCCCAACTTTCTGCTAGAGCAGGCTGCAGTTCCATATCTTCATTTTGTGTAACCAAATTATCAAAAATATTAATACGAATATTTGCAGAAGGTGTATCATTTGTTGCATGAGGATCTAGTGATACTGCATCTGCTTGACTAGCAATTACTAAGTCACCGTCCTGACTTCCACCTTCTTCTGAATTACTGTCACTATTTTCTTCTGGCTCACTGGCACAGGCAGCAAGCAATAAACTGAACACAAATGTTACGATAAGTGCAGCTAAGATTTTACGTGTTGTCATGCTGATCTTCCTCCATTATGTATTAAAATGTAAATTTGGTATTATCGGTTAAATTGAATATAAATGCTTTCACTAATTCTTTCGTTGCAATTAGATCGGATAAACTGATTGCTTCAACAGGAGAGTGTGCATAACGGGAAGGAATGGATAGCACTCCTGTTGGTATACCTTTATTGGCTAGAGCTACTGCTCCCCCATCTGTTCCAATCCCAGGAAAAACTTCCATCTGATGTATAATTTCTTCTTGGGCTGCGATTTTTTTCAATTCTTCCAATATGCTCTTTTGTACAATCAAGCTAAAATCTAACACCTTTATCCCAGTCCCATCGCCAAGGAAAAGACTTTGATCCATCGTTTCTTCAGGTGTATCACTTACAGCAGTCGTATCAATTGCAATAGCTACGTCTACATCTTCCAAACCATTAATTGCCGTTTGTGCACCACGTAATCCCACTTCCTCTTGTACCGTGAAAAGGAAAACAATTTCTCCTGCAAATTCTTGTTTGTCAATCTCATCTAATACGGATAAAAGTACGGCACATCCTGCCCGATCATCAAGTGCTTTTCCAACAATCAATTGTTTATCTTCAGGACCAATAAACCTGCTCTTAGTAGCCCATGTAACAGGTGTTCCTACCTCTACTCCCATTTTAAGGGCATCCTGTTTCGATGTTGCTCCAATGTCTATGTATAAATTAGCGTGTGGTCGTACTTTTTTTGGATCGTCAAATTTCACAAAATGTGCAGACATCGTCCCGATTACACCATCAAGCTCTTGCTTTGAACCTAGCACTTTCACAGCCTGTGCCAGCAAAATACGATCATCATGGCCACCCAATTTTTCAAAACGTAATAATCCATTATTTTCAATTTTCTTTATGATAAAACCGACCTCATCCATATGAGCTGTTATAAGTGTAACCGGACCCGGCTTGCCACCTTTTTTCCTTGCAATTACATTCCCCATTGCATCAACTTCTACACTTTCCACTTTATCCTTTACATAGTCTCTAATAAAATAAGCAACATCTTGTTCATAGCCACAAGGACCGTTTAATTCACTCAGTTGCCTTACAAGATTGTCCATTATTTCATCCCTTTCTCTATAGTCCTTATCACAATTAATAGAAAACCGTAATTTGTCTACATATTTAGATAATTACTGTTAATTCTATACCTCTCTTTATTTAGAATCAATATATTTTTTACATTTTTATTAAAAATTCGACAAATTCATCTTTTATTATCTTATTGGTTTAGGATTTCTCTGTCGTATTACATTTGACTCAACCAAGACTATTCCATAAACACAAAAACCCTGATTTCGCAAATGTTTATACGGAATCAGGGTGATTTTACAATTGTTTTATTTTACGAGCAAAGGTTTATTTAGTTGTACATTGTAGATAAAAGCGCTAAAAAAAGAGAGGAATTAAACGTCACACGCCTTCAGTCTATAGAGGAGTATAAATTTTTGTTTAACCTCGCATCTCTTTCCGAAAAGCATATAAGAACAACAAGGAGATGAATATAGCTCCACCAATAATATTTCCGATACTGGCTGGGATTAAATTTAACAATATATAATCATGCCACGCATAGTTATCAGTTGTTAAAATCCCTAAACTAAAATACCCCATATTTGCCGCACTATGTTGAAAATTACCTGCCACAAACAAAATAACGGGAAGGGCTGTTCCTAATATCTTACCTGCTACGTCCCTAGCAGATGTTGTTAGAAATGTAGCCATACCGATAAGCCAATTGGCTAAAATTCCTGACAGCATTACTTGGAACCAGCCTACCCATCCATATTCAGTAAATTTCATTTTATGTGAGATTAGTGTTTCAAGCTCTTTTGAAAATTCAGGTGTTAAAGAGTTTGAAATAATTATTAATAATGCCACAAATAACGCACCTATAAGATTGCCAACATATGCGACAGCCCAAAATTTGATAAACTTATGCTTTCTCCAGTAAGACTTTTGTAAATAAGATGTTGGCAAAAGAACATTAACTTCCGTAAACAATACTGATTGTGACATAAATACCATTAGATAACCTGCAGTGAAGCCAATCCCCTGTAAAATATATGTTAGTCCTTTTGCATCCACACCAATGGCTAACAATACAGAAAATACAGCACCAAAGGTCATAAATGAACCTGCTTTTAAAGCAAGGACTAACTGCGAAGGAGTATTTGTATCAAGGTGTTCTTTTCCTTTATTACTAAACGACTGCATTACCTGGACTGGAAATAAAAATTGCCTTTCTGGGATCTCTTTCGTTTCATTTGTCTGGTTTGAAGATTCTTTGTTATTATTATCAGTCATATATATCCTCCTAATTTCATTAACTCTATGTTAAATGGGACAAGTTTTTATATCTTTTACTGCATTGAAAAGTCTATCAATATATGTACCCGAATAATCATACATTCACGCTTTTTTACAAAGCAAGTTGTTCGGATAAAAATGATTAGTAATTTTATTGGATTATTATTAAAAATAATCATTGAAATGATAGCGGTAGATTCCAGTAATAGAGTGGTTTTTGGTGGTTCTAAGAGTGGGAAAACATTGAAATTTTATTGGGGTAAACACCTGGATAGTATTAAAAAAACCCCGATTTCGCAAATGTTTATTTTTACGAAATCAGGGTCGGACTAGCAAGAGTTTATTTTAGTTAGACAACTTTAGAGTCAATTCCGCTACGCACTCAACATGATTTGTGCTAGGGAACATATCAACAGGTTGTACTTGTTTTGTTTCAAAACCACCATCTTCTAATATACGAAGATCACGAGCTAATGTGGAAGGGTTACAAGAAACATAGACAATACGTTTTGGTTTCATTGCAATCATTGCTTCTAAGAAATCGACATCGCATCCTTTTCGAGGCGGATCGACGACAATGACATCCGGATCTAATCCTTGTTCTTTCCACTTCGGCATCACTTTTTCTGCTTGTCCAACAGAAAATTCCACATTGTTCATCCCATTTATCTCTGCATTCATTTTCGCATCTTCTATAGCTTCTGGAACGACTTCAATGCCATATACTTTCTTTGCTTTTTGAGCTAAGAATAAGGAAATGCTACCGATACCGCAATACGCGTCAATTACTACATCGTCCTTATCAATATTGGCATATTCTAATGCTTTATCATATAAGACCTTTGTTTGAATAGGATTTACTTGGAAAAACGATTTAGGGGAAATCGCAAATGTAAGATCCCCAATTTTATCATATATATAATTCTCTCCCCAAAGAACCTTTGTCTTTTTACCAAGTACCACATTCGTTCGTTGATCATTCACATTTTGAACAATCGATTTCACTTGAGGAAATTGTTCTGTTAATTCCTTAATAATTCGATCCTTTTCCGGGAACTTGGAAGTTTTCGTCACAAATACAATCATAATATCTTTTGTATGGTGACCGACACGAACCATAATATGACGAAGTTGACCTCGATGAGATTTTTCATCATAAGCTTGGATGCCATATTTATTCATCAATTGTCGAGTGAAAGGTAATACCTCATTAATTGCTTCATCTTGAATATGACAAGTATCTTGATTCTTTAGAATTCGATGGCTTCGTTTCTGATAAAAGCCAACAATCACTTCTCCATTTTTCTCTCCTACAGGAATTTGTACTTTGTTTCGGTAATGCGAAGGTTCTTCCATCCCTAATATCGGATGTACCAGCACATGATCAAGATGAGCTACTTTCTTCATCACATTATGCACCTGATCTTGCTTCATTTGAAGCTGTAGATCGTAACTCATATGTTGTAATTGGCATCCACCGCAATGTACATGGCATGTAGGTTCTACACGATGGGAACTTGTTTTCGTTAGTTCAAGTAATTTCCCAAATCCAAAGTTCTTGTTGATCTTTACTACTTTTACTTTCGCTTCTTCATCTGGTAAAACATCCGGTACAAACAACGGATATCCTTCTATTTTTGCTACACCGTTCCCTTCATGTGTTAAATCCTCGAAGGTAAGTGTATATATTTCATTTTTATTTACTGGAGGCTTCGTTTTTGCCATAACATTCTTCCTTTTTATTACCATATTCGTCTTAAATAATTATTCTACCATAAGCGCCGTCTCAAGAATAGAATCCCATCTTTTTTGTACTTCTAAACATACAAAAGGAAGACTTTTAATCCAAGTCTTCCTGTGCTTCTATAAAGTCCTTCGGCACATAAAATTCAATATGCTGCCGCAGATTTAAAAATTCTCCGGGGAGTAATCCGCCATACTCTCCATCGATATTTAATTGCATTTTTTCTTCATTTGATACTTTTATATGCTTTGCTTGTGTATAGATAATATTTTTACTTCTAAAATGATCCCCGCGTAAAGCTAAAGTTGCGATCTGTATAAATTCTGCAAGATTTGTTTTCTTTAGGATTAGAAGATCGAAATACCCATCATTTAATTTTGCATCTGGGGCAAGCTTCTCAAATCCCCCTACAGAATTTGTATTGGAAATAAGAAACAGCATAATATCATCTTCTAGGACCTGGTCATCATATTCTATCTTCACTCTTGTTGCTTTCAAGAATGGGAGCATTTCAATACCTTTTATATAGTAAGCTAGCTGACCAAGGAGCGTTTTTAATTTACTAGGAACCTCATATGTGAGTTCCGTTAATTTTCCTCCACCAGCAATATTAATAAAATAATGATCATCATTGACTCTACCAATATCAAGCTCCATTGTATTTCCTTCGATAATAATATCAACTGCTTTGTCAATATCTCGAGGAATATGTAGAGCTCGTGCAAAGTCATTCGTAGTACCGGCCGGGATAATTCCTAATTGTGGACGATGTTCTTGTTCTGCTAGTCCATTTATTACTTCATTAATCGTTCCATCTCCACCAGCTGCAATAATTAAATCATATCTGCGTTCCACAGCTATTTTTGCAGCTTCCGTAGCATCTCCTTCACATGTTGTCGCATGTGTAGATGTCTCAAAACCAGCAACTTCTAATTTTTCAAGTATATTCGGTAAAGCTCTTTTTATTGCTTCGCGTCCCGAAGTTGGATTATAGATGATTCGGGCCTTTTTCATGTTATTTCCTCCCCATACGTTCAACAGATAGAAACTTTATCATATATATCGGAGAACCCTTGGGTGTTTTACTTTTTGAAGAAGTATCTCCTAGGTTTCTTGATATCGATCTTAATAATCATGCCTACCCAATATCATAGTCCTTTTTTTATAGTTTGAAAAGGATATTCGATAATTTTGTAGGCTGCCATTAATTCATAATGACAGCCTCTCTTAGAGTATTAGCGATTATTAAGTTCTTCTGCAAGAATTTTATTTACTAATGGTGGATTTGCTTGTCCTTTTGTTGCTTTCATAATTTGTCCCACTAAGAAGCCTTTTGCTTTGTTCTTTCCATTTTTAAAATCAATGATGGACTGTTCATTTTCATCCAATATATCGTTCACAATCTGTTTTAGTTGTTCTGGATCAGAAATTTGTACGAGCCCTTTTTCTTCCACAATTTTCTGAGGATCGCCACCATTTTCTACAAGCTCTGCGAATACTTTTTTAGCAATTTTAGAAGAAATGGTTCCATCTTCAATTAAGTTAATCATTTTTGCAAGTGCTTCAGGTGTGATTGCCAATTCATCTAATTCTTTATAGTGTTTATTCATATAAGCAGATACTTCACCCATCAACCAGTTAGAAACTTGCTTCATATCAGCGCCTTGTGCAGTTGCTTCTTCAAAGAAATCAGACATTTGCTTGGAAGCTGTTAATACATTGGCATCATATGCAGAAAGCCCAAGCTCATTAATATAACGTTCTAAACGAGCATCAGGTAATTCAGGAATCTCGCTTCTTACACGTTCTTTCCATTCCTCATCAATATATAATGGGACTAAATCTGGCTCTGGGAAATAACGATAATCATCCGAACCTTCTTTTACACGCATAAGAATTGTTTCTTTTGTTTTCTCATCATAACGGCGAGTTTCTTGTAGAATCTCTCCACCTGATAACAATTCTTTTTCCTGACGTTTTTCTTCAAACTCTAATCCTTTTTGAACATAAGAGAAAGAATTTAAGTTCTTCAATTCCGCTTTCGTACCAAATTCTTCTTGTCCAATTGGACGTAAAGAAATATTCGCATCACAACGTAAAGAACCTTCTTGCATCTTTACATCGGAAACACCAGTATATTGAATGATATTTTTTAGTTTTTCTAAATATGCATATGCTTCTTCTGGAGAACGCATATCTGGTTCCGATACAATTTCAATTAACGGCGTACCTTGACGGTTAAAGTCTACATAGGAATATCCGTCTTCACCGTGCGTTAATTTACCAGCATCTTCTTCTAAATGTAGGCGTGTGATGCCAATTTTCTTTTTCTCACCATTTACTTCAATTTCAATCCAACCGTTTTCGCCAATTGGTTGATCGAATTGAGAAATTTGATAAGCTTTCGGATTATCCGGATAGAAATAGTTTTTACGATCAAATTTTGTATCTGTTGCTATTTCACAATTTAAAGCCATTGCAGCCTTCATTGCAAAGTTAACTGCCTCTTCATTTAGTACAGGTAATGTACCTGGATAGCCTAAGTCAATTGGGTTCACATTCGTATTCGGATTAGAACCAAATTCATTTGTACTTGGACTAAAAATCTTTGAGTTTGTTTTTAATTCTACGTGTACTTCTAGACCTATAATTGTTTCGAAATTCATTATTTTGCACCTCCAAGTTGAGGTCTTTTCTTGTGATGTTCCGTTGCTTGTTCATATGCGTATGCAGTGCGGTATACTGTACTTTCATCGAAATAGTTACCGATAATTTGTAACCCAATAGGTAATCCTTCTGAAGAAAACCCACATGGAATAGAAATTCCTGGTACACCAGCCAAGTTAACTGGAATGGTTAAAATATCGTTCGCATACATCGTTAATGGATCACTTGTTTTTTCTCCGACTTTAAATGCTGGAGTTGGTGTTGTTGGTCCAACGATAACATCATATTCCTCTAAAATTTTATCAAAATCATTTTTTATTAATGTACGTACTTTTTGTGCTTTCTTATAGTAAGCATCATAGTAACCAGAGCTTAGCGCAAAGGTTCCTAACATGATACGACGCTTCACTTCTTCTCCAAAGCCTTCACTACGGGATTTTTTGAACATATCAATCATGTTATCTGCATTCTCTGAACGCACACCATAGCGTACCCCATCAAAACGTGCTAAGTTAGCAGAGGCCTCTGAAGATGAAAGTAAATAGTAAGTTGCAAGTGCATATTTAGAGTGCGGTAAAGAAACTTCTTCCCATGTAGCACCCATGGATTCATATACGTTTAACGCTTCTATAATTGCGTCTTTTACTTCTTTAGATACACCTTCTGCAAGATATTCTTTTGGTACTGCAATCTTAAGCCCTTTTACATCTTGTTTTAATGCTTCTGTATAAGAAGGAACTTCTACATTCGCACTTGTTGTATCCATTTGATCATGTCCGGCAATAACTTCAAGCACTCGTGCATTATCTTCTACTGTACGAGTAACTGGTCCAATTTGATCAAGAGAAGAAGCAAAGGCAACCAATCCAAAACGAGAAACTCTACCGTACGTTGGTTTCATTCCAACTACTCCACAGAATGCTGCTGGTTGGCGAATCGAACCACCAGTATCAGACCCTAATGTAAATAGCACTTCTCCTGCAGCTACTGCAGCAGCAGAGCCACCACTAGACCCACCAGGTACGTGCTCTATATTCCATGGGTTACGTGTTGGTTCATAACCAGAGTTCTCATTAGAGGAACCCATTGCAAATTCATCCATATTTAACTTACCAACAGCGACCATGTTTTCTTTTTGTAGTTTTTGAACGACTGTCGCATCATACAAAGGATCATTGAAATTATCTAAGAACTGACTTGCACAAGTTGTACGAAGCCCTTTCGTTACAATATTATCTTTAATACCACCAGGCATACCAAATAAGATACCTGTTTTATCTTCGAGTTGATCAAGTTCTCTCGCTTTTTCTAACGCTTTTTCTTCATCTAATGTAAGAAAAGCATGGACCTCTTGATCTACTTCATGAATACGTTGATATGATTCTTTCACAAGATCTTCAACGGTAATTTCCTTGTTATGTAGCTTTTCTTCTAATTCTTTTATTGTGTAATCAAATAAACTCATAATGATTTTCTCCTCCCTACTCTAATATCGATGGAACACGAATTTGACCATCTTTATGATCAGGAGCATTACGCAATGCATCTTCCTGGCTAATCCATTTCTTCGGTTCGTCTTTTCGCATTACATTCTTAAGATTAAGTACGTGTGTAGTCGGTTCTACAGAATCCGTATCTAGTTCATTTAATTGTTCAGCAAAATCAATAATCGCACTCAACTCGTCCGACATCTTTTCAACAGCTTCATCGTCTAACTCTAGACGAGCTAAGTGAGCAACATGCTTCACTTGATCTTTTGAAATCTCTGCCATTATAAGTACCTCCTATATGTTTTCTAACATGTATCTACAATTTTTTCATTCCCTTATTATAACACTATTGATAATAGCAAAGATAGCTTATTAAAGGCAAATCTTCTAGTTAGCCATAATTATTTAATTTAATAATGACATACATTATTTCTAAAAATGAACAAAAAAATACCTGAAACTGGTTTCCACACCGTCTCAGGAAATCTGTCATTTGTATAGGGTAAAAAAACATGTGTT
>NZ_CM001792.1:757775-801588 GCF_000340475.1 Oceanobacillus kimchii X50 | reverse complement strand
AAATCTGATGCTACTTCATTACCTGAACTTAATACTCCAGGCACTAAATCTGATGCTACTTCATTACCTGAACTTAATACTCCAGGCACTAAATCTGATGCTACTTCATTACCTGAACTTAACACTCCAGGCACTAAATCTGATGCTACTTCATTAGTTCTATCCCCCGTGTTACTTTGCTCCGTAATATCAGTAATAAAAATTGAGCCTGTGACAAGAAGGGTACCTAAAACTAATCCTACAGACAATTTTTTCATTAATTTTCCCTCCTAAAATATTATATATTTGAAATTTGCTCATAGGCAAAGGTAGCCTCTTTATAATAATTAGCAGCTAATTTGTACTTATTAACACTTTCATAGTGATTAGCTAATAATTTTAAATAGGTACTTAATTCTGCATAATCTTGTTTCTTTTGAAGATATGGAATAAACTTTGTGGTTAAGTGGCTAACAAATTTATCCAAATTATTTTCAAGTAAATACTTATACGTATAAATCACATAAACATAGAATTGTTCATCAGAATCAATAGATTCAAAACTTTCCAGAAGAACTAAAGCACTTTCTACTCTTTCTTTTGTCTCTTTATAGTTTTTAGTATTATATAGTTCTTTAATTAAGGAAGATATGGCAGCTAGTTTTGTTACGATATAAACTTCTGAATCACTTAATACTTCTTTATAGTGAACTATAGCTTGTTCTGAATTACCTCTTGCAGAGTATAAATAACCCAAATTTTGATTTGTTAATTGAATTAATTGTGTATTTTTTTCCAGTTTTCCTAAATGAAGTGCTAAATTAAAGTTCTTAATCGATTTATCATACAGTCGTATTCTTCGGTAAGAGATACCTAAAAGGTTATGACATTGTGCACATCTAGTAAAATTATAGTCCTTCATAAAAATATCTAATGCCTTATTTGCATACTCAATAGCTTCAAGAGTGTTACGAAACTTCGTATGGGTTATTGAAATTACATACTTTAAATCTGCAACCTCTTTTTCATCCATACGAACATGCTGTAATTTATCTTCCGCATTTTTATACATATACATTGCTTGAGAAAAGTCTTCTACCAAAGAGTAATAATTCCCTTTAAATTTATACCAATAGTATTGTTGCTCATTATCAAATGAATTGGAAATCTCTCCTAACTCATTTATTTTCTTGAGCGCTAATTCTAGCTCATTCAGAACAAGGAAATAACGAATTTTATGAATTTCGAACATCATTAAACTTTCCGACAAATTCTTATCCATTAGCTCTTGAATTTCTTGATAATGTTCGACAATATCGTCTTTATCATGACTATCAAACAACATCCCATACCATTCAGAGCATCGTTGTCTAATTAGATCTTCCTGACTATTATCGACCTCTATACCTAGTCGATTACAGAGCATTTGAATAATTTCCGGGCTCGCTTGAGTCTTTTGATTCTCAATTTTCGATAGATAAGATACTGAAACAATCCCGTCTGACAACTCTCCAAGCGTCATTTCTTGTTTATTTCGTTGTAATTTTATAAAGGATCCAATCTCAATCATTGTACCCACCCTATCAATTAATTCTGAATTCTGTTTCGTTAAATTAATTATAACATGTTTCCTATATTTTCATATTGGGAAAATCATAGAGGTATATGCTTGTTTAATATAAGAAAAGTTTTCCTGTTTTCCTAAACAAAGAAAATTTACTGTTTCTGTAAGCACATATAACTAGAAACAGTAAATCCTCATTTTTACCAATATTTGTTTATTAAATAGTTACTTTGGATGAACTTATTTGTAACCTAATCAATCATAAATGTGTACGTTAACCTGATCTTCTCCCGCATTTCGATAAATAATACTCTCTGTTTTTTGACTAGAAACGACATCTATTTCGATATCATAGTAGTTAGGAAAGATCTCTTGTACAAGCCCATAAGCATATTGGGTGAAACCTATTACTTCACCTTTTCCATTAAACTCGATAGGTATTTCTATTTGTAATTTTTGCAGTTCCTCATCGATATAGAATCCTTCCCCAACCAGTCCTACATAGTTAGGAAAGAATTTTCTCACTTCATTACCAAAGTTTGTTACGAGTTCTTGATCCTCGAAATATTTTTCTGATCCTTCATCAGATGGAAAAAGTATATTCTCTTCCTTGACTTCTTCCCAATCGTCAACCGTACTACTTCCACCTGGGACATTCGTTCTTGCTACAAAATTTCCTGGGACAGGAGATGCTTGTTCTTCTTCTCTATAGATTGCAATCATAATTGGTACATCACGCAAATTTTCATCATTTTCTCTTATATCAGTTACGATATTTTGTGCAACATCATTCGCGACACTTAACATTTCCTGTTCTGGTATATCTTGATAGTAAGTAGTTCCGCCCGGTTCCGTTTGGAAACTATATACTGACTTCATTGCAATACCTAGGGAAATACCTTCAAGCTCAACACTTTGATCATCAGAATGTCGCATAAAATTTTGCTCGAGAACATGTGTGAGATAACGCGGGTTATCTCTATACTCTTGAACATCTGCCCCTTCTTCAACTTCAGGATTCAACTCGTCAATCCATGAATATATTCGATCTGTGTCAAAGTACTGTCCTTCTTGGAAATATAATTCCTCTGGACTGTAGACATCTTTAGACAAACGCCTTAATCCTTCTTCCATTTCATCAATATCGACACGGTTCGCGATCTGATTCACAATTGCTCCCCTAGCTGCACTCGTTTTATATGGTAAAATCATACGATAATTTTCACCAGATAATTGATAACTAGGGACAATTGATGTCTTTTGTTCCGCATCATCTTGTACTACTTCTTCTTCACTATTTTGATTTTGAAGACAACCACTTAACAAAAGAAGTAGCACCAACATTAACAAGCTGACTTTTTTCAACCTGCTCCCTCCTTACTTCCCAACAACATCTTCTAGCTGTTGTTCGCTCCACACGTCAATTCCTAATTTCTCTGCTTTATCCAATTTTGAACCAGCATCTTCACCAGCAATGACAATATCTGTTTTCTTGCTGACACTTCCAGTAACAGTGCCTCCAAGTGACTCGATTATTTCTTTTGCTTCTTTTCTAGAAAACTTCTCCATCTTGCCTGTAAGAACAACTGTTTTCCCTGAAAACATACTATCTGTTGCCTGTTCTGATTTACGTGGTCCTTTATATTCCATTTGAACTCCTAGTTCTCGTAGACTGTTTAAGAGTTCAGTAACTTTTTCTTCAGCAAAATATTGTACAATGGAATCAGCCATCTTATCTCCAATCTCATCAATAGCTAGTATATCTTCATATGTTGCTTTTTGGAGGTTTTCCATTGTTTCAAATTCCATTGCCAGTGTTTTCGCTGCTTTCGCACCTATAAATCGAATCCCCAATCCGAATAACAGACGCTCCAATGAATTTTCTTTTGATTTCTCGATTGCTTCTAAAAGGTTTGTAACTGATTTTTCTGCCATTCTTTCTAACTGTAAGAGTTCTTCTTTATCAAGTCGATAAAGGTCAGCCATGGTTTGAACAAGGTTTTCTTGGAATAACTGAATAATTACTTTCTCACCAAGTCCATCAATATTCATTGCATTACGTGATACGAAATGGATTAATCCCTCCATTAGTTGAGCAGGGCAATTCGGATTGATACAACGGAGAGCAACTTCTTCTTCTAGTCTAACTAGTTCATTGCCGCATGCAGGGCATTCCTCTGGCATATGGAATTCTTCTTCATCCCCATTTCGCTGTTCGACTACAGAACGAACTACTTTTGGAATAATATCTCCAGCTTTTTTAATTACTACTTTGTCTCCAATCCGGATATCCTGTTCGCGAATTAAATCCTCATTATGAAGAGAAGCACGCTGAACTGTCGTACCTGCTACTCGTACTGGATCTAATATTGCTGTTGGTGTGACAACACCCGTTCTTCCAATACTCAATTCAATATCTCGAAGAGTTGTCATCGCTTCTTCTGCCGGAAATTTATATGCAATCGCCCAACGCGGACTTTTTGCTGTAAATCCTAATTCATCCTGCTGGTCAAGACTATCTACTTTGATTACTATACCATCAATTTCATAGGAAAGATCATTTCGATGTTCTGTCCAATAGTTTACATAGTCAATGACTTCTTCAATCGTATTACACTTCTTCCATTCCTTGTTTGTTTTAAAGCCTAGTTCTTTTAAACGAGCTAAATGCTCACTATGAGATGTAAGGTCACTATTCTCCCATTCACCTACACCGTATAGGAAAATATCTAAATTACGCTTTGCAGCAATTTTTGGATCGAGTTGGCGCAATGATCCGGCAGCAGCATTTCTCGGATTTGCAAAAGGTTCCTCTTCATTTTTCTCACGTTGCTCATTTAATGCTAAAAATGACTTATGTGGCATATATGCTTCTCCACGAACTTCTAATGTACCTTCTTCTTTTATCGATAAAGGGATACTGCGGATTGTTTTTAAATTCGATGTTATATCTTCTCCAATTGTTCCATCTCCACGAGTAGCTCCTCGAACAAACTTGCCATTTTCATATGTAAGAGAAATAGCAAGACCATCGATTTTAAGCTCACATACAAAGCTGATTGGTTGGTCTGTACCGTTACTGGCACGTCTCGCAAAATCACGTAAATCTTGTTCATTAAATGCATTTCCAAGACTTAGCATAGGAATATTATGGGTTACTTTTTGAAACGATGCTAACGGAGCTCCACCTATACGCTGGGTCGGTGAATTTTCCATCACTAAGTCTGGAAAGTCCTGCTCCAATTGTTGTAACTCTCGTAATTTCTGATCGTATTCCGAATCAGGAACTGTAGGGTTATCCAACACATAATATTCATATCCATATTGATTTAATAATTCAATTAAGGATTCTATCTTTTTACTTGCTTGTTCTTTATTCATTTGCGTTGCCCCTATTCTTCCTTCGTAATTGGTGCAAATTTGGCTAATAACCGTTTAATACCTATAGGTGCAGGAAAGGCGATATCCAATTCCATTTTTTCTCCATCGCCCTGTACTTTAACAACCGTTCCTATTCCCCACTTCTTGTGGTTTGCTTTTTCACCTACGGCCCATATTTTACTTTCAGCACCTGTAGAATGTTGCATTTTTTCAGCACGTCTCTTCCTTGGAGCTGGTTGTTGTGGGGAACGTTCAAGAGATTTTGCGCCAAACATCGGTTTATCCTTTTCTTCCAAACCATCAATTAATTCTTTTGGTATTTCGTTAATAAATCTACTTATTGGATTCATATTTGTTCTACCATACAGTGTACGCATTTTTGCATGTGTAACATATAATTCTTTTTCAGCACGTGTAATCCCTACATAAGCAAGCCTTCTTTCCTCTTCCATTTCCTCTTCATCCATGATGGATCGACTATGTGGGAAAACATTTTCTTCCATTCCAATTAGAAATACAACAGGGAATTCTAATCCTTTTGCTGCGTGTAATGTCATTAATGTAATTTTTTCATTATGATCTGGATCTTCTTCATCCACACGATCAATATCTGCAACTAACGCAAGGTCGGTTAAGAAAGCAATAAGTGTTTTATCTTCGCTTGCTTTCTCGAAATCTTTTGTAACTGTCATGAATTCTTCTAAGTTTTCTAGGCGACTTTGCGCTTCAATCGAACGCTCATTCTTTAACATCTCTTCATAGCCTGTTCGTTCTAATACAGCTTCTACCATATCTGTAGCCGTTAAGAACTCTTGCTGTTGCGATAAAGTTCGAATTAGATTTTCAAAGCCAGCTAGCGCATTCGCTGCTTTCTTGGATACTCCAGTAAAATCAACTTCTTTGACCGCTTCATATAACGAAATATCATGTTCTCCTGCATACGCTTGTAAACGTTCAACCGAGGTCTTACCAACCCCACGTTTCGGTTCATTTACTACACGTACAAAACTAATATCGTCATCTGGATTCGTAATTAATCTAAGATAGGCAATCATGTCCTTAATTTCTTTACGGTCATAGAACTTCATGCCACCAACCATTTGATACGCAATACCTGATTTTAATAAAGTATCCTCTATCGCACGTGATTGTGCATTTGTTCGATATAAAATAGCAACATCACTTGGTTTATAATCATTCTCTCTTATTAACTGTTGAATCTTATCCGTGACATAAAGAGCTTCTTCTTGTTCTGTTGCGCCTTGATAATAGTTTAGATTTTTTCCATCAATATTATCCGTCCATAAGTTTTTCGGCTTTCTACCTGAGTTGTTAGAAATCACTTGATTAGCCGCTTGTAATATAGATTTTGTAGAACGGTAATTTTGCTCTAATAAAACCGTGCGAGCAGAAGGATAGTCTTTTTCAAAAGTTAAGATGTTTCCAATATCCGCACCTCTCCAACGATAAATCGATTGGTCCGAATCTCCTACTACACATAGATTTTGAAATCTGCTAGCTAGTTGTTTCACTAAATAATATTGTGCATGATTGGTATCTTGATACTCGTCCACATGAATATATTGAAAACGGCGCTGATAATACTCCAGCACTTCTGGTATACGTTGGAATAAATGAATGGTTTGCATGATTAAATCATCAAAATCGAGTGATTGATTTTTACGAAGCATTTTTTGATATCCTTCATATACTTGAGCTACTTGACGATCAAAGAAATTTCCAGCGTTTTTCGTATATTCTTCTTCAGTAATTAATTCGTTTTTTGCTGTACTTATTTGTCCTAGCATAGCACGCGGATCGAATTTTTTTGGATCGATATTCAAATTTTTTAAAACTTGCTTGATTACCGATAATTGATCACTACTATCTAATATAGAGAAATTGGTTGAATATCCAATTCGATCTATGTCACGACGCAAAATACGGACACACATGGAGTGAAAGGTGGATACCCACATATATTCTCCTTGTGGTCCGACTAATTTGCTCACACGCTCTTTCATTTCACGTGCAGCCTTATTCGTAAATGTAATGGCTAATATATTTCGTGGCGATACATCTTTTTCTCCCATTAAATATGCAATTCGATGGGTTAGTACACGTGTTTTTCCACTTCCTGCTCCTGCCATAATCAGTAATGGTCCTTCTGTATGTCGCACAGCCTCTTGCTGTTGTTTATTTAACGTATTGATCATACTTTCCAATGATTGATTCATACGTACACCGTCCTTACTACTGTTTAATTCCCTTTTACTGCCTCTACTGTTTTTAATGCTTCCTTTATATTGGTATAAATACTATTTCCTACAATAATTGTATCAGCATATTTTTTCATTTCTTTCGCTTGTGTTGATGTTTCGATTCCTCCACCGTATAGAAGTTGAGTATTTTGAAGCTCTTCTTTTACTTCTTTTACTAAAGTAGGATCTCCATACGTACCACTATATTCTACATAAAAAAATGGTAAATGAAATACCTTTTCTGCCATATACGCATATGCTTTTACATCATCAAGATCAGGCATTACACAATTCGTATATTGAAACGCCTTCGCATCTTCATTTAAAATACAGTATCCCTCAAAGTATACTTCAGCAAATTCCATCATGTCGATAAATTCTTTAATTGCCTTATGTTGAATATCCATCATGTATTTTTTTTCTTTTGAATTCAATACCATTGGAACAAAATAATAATCAAATCCTGGAGTTAACGTTTCTTCTTCTGACACTTCTAATACAACGGGAACCATATGACTTCGACGTATCCTAGATAACAAATCTAGTACACCATCTATGGTGACATTATCTGTTCCACCAACAATAATAGCATCTGTCCCAGACTCACAAATTTGATCTAGATGTTCATCGGATATTTCTTTCGCAGGATCTAATTTAAAAATATGATGCCACTCATTTATATTTTTCAAACCGTAATTCCTCCATCAATAAATTCATTACTTTATTATACCAAAAATAATATGCGGAATTTAGTGATTGAGCGAAATTTTTATTACGAACCATAATCTGACGAATTTACAGCACAGAAGTGCATGTGTTCATTAGAAACGTAGCTAGTGTTCCGCTTTTTGGAGTAGAGATAGTTATCGGGTTTTGCCCACCCCTAGTGGGTACTGAAGCGATTTGTAGGTTGAGGAGACAAATGATAAAACATTTGTGATCTATTCTAAAGAGGATAGAAGGCCCGCTTTTAAAAGGTGGAGTATTGCTCTTTTATAACAACCCTCTATTCTTTCAGTGACATTTTAAAAAGGATTTGAACGGGCAATTTTCATCTAAGGAGGCTTTCATATTAATTCTTATAATCAGCTGTCACTAACCCCATACAATGCGCTGGTATAGAAGAGTGATAACTGATGGACAATAAGTTCCAGATTTTCATTGTTATCTGCGTCAACCAATTCCCACATAAACATCTCATTCATGTAATACCAGTTTTTTGCAGTAATGAAGGGATTAAAGGCCGTATTGACCAGCTGCTTATCCTGGGAATGTTTAATATCGGTAGTAATACCTTGAATGAATTCATTTCGTATATTTCCCCATTCTGATTCAATCTCCTCACTAGAGCCGATCGCATCTTTCACAACTTTCATAATCGGTCTATGTTTAATTGCTAAAGACATATAATCTCTCACCTGATTTTTTATCCGTGAACATGCTTCTTCAGGTGTAGCAGGGCGAAATTCCTGATTGGCTACTTTGAAAAAATCCTGCATGACTTCTTCCATAACAGTAATAAATAGTTCATGTTTATTTTTAAAATATACATATGCTGTTCCATATCCAACACCAGCATTTTTTATAATCTGAGAAATAGTCGTTTTTTCAAAACCATTTTGTAAATAGACATGATGGGCAGATTTAATTAGTTTTCTTTTTGTCTCCTGCGCTTGCTTATCTCGATTGGTCAATTTATTTTTCATGACAACCTCCTACAATGTCAATGACACGAAATAACTGACATTATGTCATTGACACTATGTCAGTGATTAAATATAATTTAACCATACAATAAATAAACAATTCAAGTTAAAAATTATAGTTCCAGGGGGAAACATATGGTTAAAAAATACACTAGATCGTATGCGCAGGAAATGGATGAACAGGACGAATTGAAACAGTTCCGTAGTGAATTTTATCTTAAAAATGAAAGCATTTACATGGATGGGAATTCATTAGGTTTAATGTCTAAAAGGGCAGAAAACGCACTACATAACATAATTGACTCTTGGAAGAAATATGGCATCGACGGTTGGATGGAAGGAGATCATCCGTGGTACTATCTGTCTGAACGTCTAGGTGAAAAGATGTCAGTCCTAGTTGGTGGAAAAAAAGATGAAGTTATTGCGACCGGTTCCACAACGGTTAATTTACATCAGCTTGTATCAACTTTTTTTCAGCCTGAAGGAAAGCGTACAAAGATTTTAGCAGATGCATTAACGTTTCCAAGTGATATTTATGCATTGAAGGCACAATTGCAATTAAAAGGGTATGATGGATCCCATTTGGTACAGGTGCAGAGTGAGGATGGAAATCTGTTAAACGAGGAACACATTATTGAAGCGATGACAGATGATATTGCGCTGATCGTGCTCCCAAGTGTTCTATACCGGAGCGGACAAATTCTTGATATGGAACGACTTACAAGAGAGGCCCACAAACGCAACATTAAAATTGGTTTTGATTTATGCCATTCGATTGGATCTATTCCACATGACCTTCATAAATGGGGTGTTGATTTTGCCTTCTGGTGCACCTACAAACATCTAAACGGAGGACCGGGTAGTGTCGCAGGTTTATTTTTACATGAAAAGCATTTTGGTGTTGCACCTGGACTAGCGGGATGGTTCAGTTCTGCTAAGGATAAGCAATTTGACATGGAACATACCTTAACACCTGCTAATAATGCCGGGGCTTTTCAAATTGGAACACCTCATCTTTTTAGTGTGGCACCTCTGATTGGATCACTAGATTTATTTCATGAAGCCGGAATTGAAAAAGTACGTAGAAAATCACTCGCGCTGACGGACTATTTAATGGAGTTAATTAAATATGAACTCGATGGGCATGGCGTAGTGATCTGTAACCCAGAAAATCATATCCAACGCGGCGGTCACATATATGTCGAACATCCTGAAGCTGCTCGGATATGCAAAGCATTAAAAATGAAAAAGGTTATTCCGGATTTCAGAACCCCAAGCGGCATTCGCCTAGCACCTGTTGCTTTATATAATACATTTGAAGATGTTTATGATTGCGTACAAATTTTTAAAACGATTATGGAAGATGAATTATATAAGCAATTTGAAAATGTAAGGGAGGTTGTTTCCTAAATGGGTGTATGGATTGATATTTCTCAACCGATAAATAATAATTTAGCTTGTTGGCCGGGGGATCAATCATTTCATTTTCATACACCGGTAACGAAGGAAATGACCGGTTCTGTGAATATTGGAAGGATCAAGACGAGCACGCATGTGGGGACCCATGCGGATGCTCCCTATCATTTTATGGAAGATGGAAAACGGATTCTTGACCTGGAAATCGATCGGTATATTGGTCCTTGTAAAGTAATAGACCTCAGTGCATTTGACGAAATAAATGAAACAGCTTTAAAAAGTAAAGTGAAAGAAGATACAGAACGGTTATTAATCCGGACATCACTGCCGAATAATCCGGAACAATTTCCGACTGATGTCACGCCAATTACAGCTGACGGCGCTGCTTACATGCATTTTCTTGGAGTAAAACTGGTCGGTGTCGATACGCCTTCGGTAGATCCGCTTTCAAGTAAGGAGCTAGTTGGACATCATGCACTTTTTAAGTATGACATTAACATTTTAGAAAATGTCATGCTTGATCAGGTAGTTGAAGGCGACTATGAAATGATTGCTCTGCCACTCCCGCTTCAGGATGCCGACGGAAGTCTGGTTAGAGCTGTGATTAAACCAATAAATGGAGGAAATCACGATGCAAAATAAACATGAAGCATTTAAAAATGAAAAGCGTATTCATACAGACTTTAAAAAGAAGATGACTTACAGTGATTATTTAGGCTTGGATACATTATTGAGCAGTCATCATCCGTTGAGTGACCATCATGATGAAATGCTGTTTATTTCAGTGCATCATGTGAGTGAGATTTGGATGAAACAGATTCTACATGAAATAAATTCTGCTATTCGCGATATTCAGGCTGATAATTTGTCTACTTCTTTTAAAAAATTAGCACGCGTATCACAAATACAAGCGCAGATGAAAAATGTATGGGATGTTCTCTCCACGTTGACTCCAGCTGAATACATGGAGTTCCGCGACAAGCTGGGCAACGCATCCGGTTTTCAGTCATATCAGAACCGGATACTTGAGTTTGCTCTTGGTTATAAGACTGAATATGTGCTGAAGATATATGAAAAAGACCCAGAGCTGCTAGAGATTTTACAGGAAGCTTACGATGCACCAAGTCTTTATGACGTTTCTATTCAGGCACTAGTAAGGGCTGGTTTACCAATCGATGAAGAAGTGCTGAATCGTGATGTGCGTGTAACACATCAATCAAATGAGAGTGTAAAACAAGCATGGTTAACTGTTTATCGGAACGTTGATAAGTACTGGGAGCTTTATGAGCTTGCAGAAGAGTTAGTGGATATTGAAGATCTATTCCAGCAGTGGCGGTTCAGACATATGAAGACTGTTGAACGAATTATTGGATTTAAACGCGGTACTGGCGGTTCCGGCGGTGTTGCTTATTTGAAAAAAGTAATCGATCAGTACTTTTTCCCGGAATTGTGGGAGCTTCGTACGGAATTGTAAAGGAAAGCTTTGTGCTTTCCTTTTCAATTTATATAATCATCAGTAGTTTGCCATAATTGGACTCGGTCTATGTGGAAATCCACTTATGTTGCTGGACAATATGACCGAGAGATGTTCTTGGGAACCTTTATCCTATTTACTATTTTCACAGGATTTCCTACGGCACACTTCCTTCATCCCTTACCTCGAAATAAGTACTTTCGTTTCTCTAGCGGTTGGTTAATGTGTAGCTCTACAGTGGAATTGGATGCCTAGCACGCATAAAAAAACACCTTCCTGATTGGAAGGTGCTTGCTACTATTCTTTTATATTCATTCGTTCTAACACTAAATTGTATCCGTCACTACCATAGTTAATACAACGTCTTACTCTGGAAATTGTCGCAGTAGATGCTTTTGTTTCCTTCTCAATTGCACTATACGTTTTTCCTTCCGTCAGCATTTTCGCTACTTGAAATCGTTGCGACAATGACTGAACCTCTGACATTGTCGCAATATCATCAAAAAATTTATAGCATTCTTCTTTATCTTTTAACGATAGAATAGCATCAAACAAAAGATCTAATTGCTCTCCTCGTAATTTATCGATTTGCACGAAATTTCCTCCTTAACCTTAGCCCTACTGACCAGAAATAGTAACAGCTTGTTCCATTCCAGGATCTTCGCTTGGTACGACGTTTACCCAAGTCATTCCTGGAATAAGTCCAATTTCTTTGCCATCTTTTACCGGTACAATTCTTCCGTCTCTATTTTCCCACTCCACTTTTTGATATTGTCCATGTTGAATTAAATATGCAGAGCCGCCACTTGTTAAATCAACTGTTCTTCTGCCAGCATCATCAATAACTTCGTGGTGAGTTTCTAAGATAAATATGTTCTCAACAGTTATTGGTTGGTCTGTTTGTAATTCAACTGTCTGTATCCCTTCACTTGATCGAGTATATGTACCTTCATCTTCTTGGTATATATATTCTACCACATTTGCAGGGTTACTACTGTAGACAACTTCAATACTATTCGCCGAGTCTCCAGATAAACCTTCTACCTCCGCATCTGTTAAAAACTCAAGTGATTCTATTGAATTTGATATTTCGACACCTTTTTCGGTTGCAACTTCGTTTACGGCAGGTAGTTGCAAGTATGAATTATGCGGTGCTCTTCTAAAGCTCTCTCTTTTAAATAAATGTCCATCGTTATCATAAACCGATCCATTCAAATGATCAATTCCTTTTGAAGCAATGATATCATTTACAAAATTAGCGGCACCATGGTATACATATATACTATTATAGCCATTCGCGATATCTGCATAATACTCTCTTGCACTTCGCACAGGACCAACTACTTCAGGCAGATTACTTTGGTAAATGGCAAGAAATCGCGTTATTGTTCCTTCAGCTAATATTTCAAATATAATATCAGCATCAGATAAACCAGATTGAGGTCGAGCAGACCGATGATTGTTAACCATCACACCAATCGGACGTTGATCAATATTCTCACCTTTAGAAACCATCCCTGATAATGGATATACTTCTTGATTACGACTATCTGTCACTTGTTCTTTTTTATCTACACCTGGTTCTTTTTGTGTGTTTGCTGTTGCATCATGATTGTCCTCTTCGCAAGCGATTAATAAAGAAATAATGAGCAATATAACGAATCCTACTCTTTTCATAGACAACACCTTTTTGTAAAATAAGTTATTTCTTATTATAGGCTACCTCATCGTTGCTGGAAAGACTATATCACGATTTTTTACATCTAATAGTCCTTTCTGTGTAATTCTAAAGAAAGGTAGATGAAAAGCGGACAAGAATAATAGGCTATAGACTGGATCATAAAAGGCAAATCCATATTTTTGTAACGTATCCTTTAATTGTTTATCTAACACTATCATTTGTTCCATTGGCTCATTTGGAAGAGATCCTCCAAGTTGTAATGGGATTTCCGTTAATATTTCACCATCATTAACAAGAATGATGCCGCCTTTTAATTCTTTGAATCGATTCCAAGCAATAAATATATCCTTTTTGCTATTACCGATAATAATAATATCACCCGATGCAGAATAACTACTTATGAGCGCTCCAAGTTTCGGTGCAAATCCCCGAATAATAGTATTTACTCTCCATTTTCCTTTTCTATCTATTAGAAGGATAAATTGTTCTCCCTTTTCTTCATTTAATTCTTCAAAACTAACATCTGAATCGATCGTATAAGGCTTAATAATGACATCATTGATTACATCCATTCCTACTGGAACAGAGAATTGTAAATCATCTTCCTTTAAATCCCAATCTATATTCATTTCATTAATCTCATAATTACTCCAATCGATAATTGGTGGAATATCTATCTCTTTTGTTTCTTTTACAATCCATTGTCCTTTCGCGAGCACACTTACCGGATTTGGATTATCTTTTTCTTGTAGGATGTTAATATGTGCGATTCTACCCGGTGCAATGCTGCCAAGTTCCTCATCCATACGCAAATGTTTTGCAGCATGAAAAGATCCCATGCGATACGCATCTTCTATTGGAATTCCTTTATCGATAGCTATCTGAATACAAGTATTAATTACTCCATCTTTCATAAAGTAAGGAGTTGGACCATCCATCGTCAACATCAGCTGGTCAAAAGTAGTTAACCCATACTCTAGTAAATCTTCTAAAATGGTAGGCAAATCAGGTCGAATTGGTGAGTAACGGAGACCTACCATGTATCCGAGCTGTAGACGATTCATGACTTCTTCTCCTGTCATTGCTTCATGATCGGCACTTATTCCTAATAATTTCATCTTTGTCAATGTTCGTAATGAAGCACCTGGCAGATGACCTTCAATTGGTTTTCCTTTACGTTTAGTCTCTTGAATCCAATATAATAGTCGATCATCTCCAGCTAACAAACTTGGCCAATCCGTTAATTCTCCACCTTGTACTACTACCGGATGTTCTATCCAATCAAGTACATCGTTGGTATTAATAAAATGATTCTCTTCTTGCAAGGTTGTCTGAGAATCATATCTCGACCACCAAAACATCGAAATTGGTAATTTGTTAAACTGATCAATAATAGAAAACGCTTTCTTTTTATTAGTTAGCAAATACCATGTCAAATTGTCATTTACGAGTGTAGTAGTTCCTGTTTTTGCTGCATGTGTAGCTGTTATCTCCGGATTTGCTAATTGAAACGGGTGTGAATGTGGCTCAATATAGCCTGGTACGATAAACTTATCTTTACAATCGTATATTTCTGTTCCTTTTGTCTGTTCTGGTAATTTTTCACCTACATACACAATTCGATCTTCATAAATCCAAATATTTGCTTCTAACCATTGTTTCGTATGAACATTTAAGTATGTTGCATTTTTCAATAATAAAGTTGGTGATACCGTTCCATCAATCACCTTTACATGTTGTCGCAATTCGCGATTTCTCCAATTCCTTCCGTTTTCCATACGGCAACTCTCCAGTAATAAATAATTTCTTTTATTCTATCATATATATTGCTTTAATAAAGTAAAGAATGTGTATATTTTTGTAAAATTTACCAAATGTTAATATTGTGATGTTTTTGTTTTCTTCCTAAAATAACTTAGGTACGTTTAACTTAATAGGAATATTTTTTGAGGATCCCGGTGTTGTATTTGAGGTATAGCGCTGGTCTATTTACTACTTTTTTTGATTTCTCAGGTTTATTTGGTTCAGAGAGCACGTCTATTCACTACTTTTTTCGGTTTCTCTGGTTTATTTGGTTTAGAGAGCACGTCTATTTACTACTTTTTTCGGTTTCTCTGGTTTATTTGGTTCAGAGAGCCTCTCTATTCACCACTTTTTTCGATTTTTCTGGTTTATTTGGTTTAGAGAAACGCTCCATTTTGAATCATCAATGCAGTTTAGTTTTACAAATGCTCTAATTTCTTTCTCAATACCCTATTGGCAATTCAGACATATAACGGGTGGGCCTCCATTTAATTTGCGAAGCCCACCCTCTCACATTTCATATAAATTTCTTATGTTCTAGCTTTGTTGTCTTGGTTTATTGCTATGTCTTTTCGGTAAAAGAAAGAATCTGTATTAATCGCTGTTTTCTCCAGTTGACGATATACATTTGCTGATGCTTCTTCCATACTGTTTGCACGACTACCTACTAAGAGCACGCGCCCCCCATCAGACACTAATTCGTCTTCTTTCACTTTTGTACCGGCATGAATGACAAAATTTTTCTGTTGTAAATCAAACATTGGAATTCTATGTCCTTTTTCATAAGCATTTGGATAACCTTGAGAGGCAAGCACCACACCAACACAAGCTTCTTCATACCACATTAATTCAGGATCTCTCTTCTCCAGCACATCCTGCATTACTTGTAGCAAATCGTTTTTAAGTAATGGAAGGACTACCTGTGTTTCAGGATCACCGAAACGGGTGTTAAATTCAATGACTTTCGGTCCTTGTTTCGTCATCATTAACCCGGCGTATAAAATACCTGTAAATGGCCGTCCTTCCTCTATCATCCCATCTGCAGTTTTTTGTAAAATACGTTCAAGAGAAAAGTCATAAGCTTCTTTTGTTAGATCAGGAACCGGAGCGAAAGCACCCATCCCCCCTGTATTCGGTCCTTGATCATGTTCAAACGCTCGTTTGTGATCTCTTGCGGCCAGCATAGGGTATACATGATTTTCATGGACAAAAGCCATTAAGGAAAATTCCTTACCTTCGAGGTATTCTTCAATAACGACAGTTGCTCCAGCATTAGAAAATGCTTTATCTACTAACATATCGTCTATTGCTTGAAAAGCCTCCTCTTCTGTCATAGCCACGATTACACCTTTTCCTGCGGCTAATCCATCTGCTTTAATAACAATTGGAGCACCTTGTTGTTCTACCATTTTTTTCGCTTCGTTTACATCAGTAAATACGCCATACGCAGCAGTTGGGATCTCGTACTTCTTCATAAAGTTTTTTGCAAAGCTTTTACTTCCTTCCAGTAAAGCCGCTTCTTTGGTTGGCGCAAAAATCGCTAATCCTTCTTCTTGAAATTTATTTACAATGCCAGCGTTTAAAGGATTTTCTGGGCCGACAATGGTAAACTCCACTTCGTTTTGTTTTGCAAACGCACATAATTTATCGATATCCATCTCATCGATTTCTACACATGTAGCGTCATTTGCGATTCCGCCATTTCCTGGAGCTACATAAAGATTTATTATCTCCGTATTCTCTTTTAGCTTTTGCACAATGGTATGTTCTCTACCGCCTCGGCCAATTACTAAAACGTTCAAGAGCGTCCCTCCTACTATTAGTGCTTAAAGTGTCTAACTTTCGTATAAACCATGGCAATGCCAAATTGATTACATACATCAATGGAATCTTGGTCTCGCTTCGATCCTCCCGGTTGGATAATTGCCTTAATACCAGATTTTGCAGCAGCTTCTACTGTATCTGGCATAGGGAAGAATGCGTCTGAAGCTAAAACTGCTCCTTCACTTTTATCTCCGGCTTGCTTAATGGCAATCTCTGCAGCTCCGATACGATTCATTTGTCCAGCACCGACACCAATTGTTTGTGAGTCTTTAGCTAATACAATCGCATTCGACTTCACATGTTTTACTGCTTTCCAAGCAAACAACATATCATTGATTTCTTGTTCGGTTGGTTGTTGATTGGTAACCACTTCAAGATCCTCTTCACTTACTTCTTTTGCGTCATAAGCTTGAATTAATGCACCGCCATATACTGTTGTTAAACGATTGGATTGTTTGTCATCACTTGTAACATCTAACTCCAATAGTCGGATATTTTTCTTTTGAGTTAATATTTCTAGCGCTTGTGTTTCAAAGGATGGCGCCACAACAATTTCTAAGAAGATTTGACTTAATTGTTTCGCAGTATCCACATCTACTGGTCGATTACATGCTACAATTCCACCGAATATCGAGATTGGATCTGCATGATATGCTCGTTCAAATGCAGTAGATATCGACTGACCAATTCCTATTCCACAAGGATTCATATGTTTTACTGCGACTGCAGCAGGTTCCGTAAATTCTTTTACAATTTCTATGGCTGCATTCGTATCTTGAATATTGTTATAAGAAAGCTCCTTACCATGTAGTTGTTTTGCTGTTGCTAAAGTAGGACGAGATTGAATTGGTTCTTTATAAAAAGCAGCCTGCTGATGTGGGTTTTCTCCATAACGTAAGTCTTGCACTTTTTCATACGTAACTGTATAGCTTTCTGGATATTGTTCTTCGGTCTGAGATAGGAAGTAATTCGCTATCATTGTGTCATAACTAGCAGTATGACGAAATACTTTTGCTGCTAATTGCTGACGAAATTCATATGTATCTGTTGCAGATGTAATTACTGCTAACACACGCTCGTAATCTGTCGGATCTGTTACAACTAGTACGTCTTCAAAGTTCTTCGCAGCAGAACGCAACATAGATGGACCACCGATATCTATATTCTCAATAATATCTTGATGACTTACATCCGTTTTTTGCACGGTCTCTTTAAATGGATATAGATTAACGGCTACTAAATCAATTGATACAATTCCATGCTCTTCCATTTGGGTAAGATGCTCCTGGTTGGAACGTTTACCAAGTAATCCCCCATGAATCATTGGGTGTAATGTTTTCACACGTCCATCTAACATTTCAGGAAATCCGGTTACTTCATCTACTGGTGTTACATTAATGCCCGCTTCAGCAATACTTCGTAATGTTCCACCTGTAGATAAGATTTCAAATCCTCTTTCTTTAAGACCTTTGGCAAATTCAATTATATTCGTTTTATCTGACACACTAATTAAAGCACGTTTACTCATTGTTATTCCCTCACTTTATTAGACACTACTTGATTAATTACTTTTGGATAAAGTTGATGTTCTACTTTCTGTATACGTTCTTTTAATTTTTCTATTGTATCATTTTCTTCAATCATGACGCTTTCCTGAGCGATAACTGGTCCCGTATCCATTCCCGCATCAACAAAATGAATGCTAACACCTGTTTCTCTCGCTCCTGCATCATATGCTTGACCAATAGCATCTTTTCCTGGAAAAAAAGGTAGCAAGGAAGGATGTATATTTATAATTTTACTTTCATATTCATCCAGTAATGTATTGCCAATCAGTCGCATATACCCCGCTAAAAATATCCAAGATATGCCATGATGCTGTAATTGACGGTGAATCATTTTTTCGTATTCGGACTTTGAACTGTATTCCTTTGGATTAAATACCAATGTTTGAATATCGTAACTAGCTGCTTTATCAATCACTAATGCTCCCGGTTTATCGCATACAAGAAGAGTAATCTTACACTTCAAATCGGTGGCTTCCATTATTGCTTCAAAATTACTTCCCGTACCTGAAGCAAATACAGCTGCTTTTATAGTCATAATGTAAAGCGCACTCCTTCCTCCTCTGTAACCTTACCAATCACATATGCTTGTTCATCTACATTTTCAAGCAATTGTAATGCGGTAGAAACATCATCTTCTGACACAACGACAGCCATTCCAATTCCCATGTTGAACACACCATACATTTCTCTGTAGTCGATATTTCCTTTTTCTTGTAGGAAGTGAAAAATCTCTGGTATGTCCCAACTATTTGATTCAATTAAAACACCTAATCCAGGTGGTAACATACGGGGAATATTTTCATCAAATCCCCCACCAGTAATATGCGATATTCCCTTCAATATCACTTCTTTTTTTAATGCTTGAATCGACGTTGCATAAATTTTAGTTGGTGCCATCACTGCTTCTTCTATTGGTTGACTTAGTCCAGGTTGCGTTTGATGTATATCAACATCCGCTATTAATTTACGGACGAGAGAGTAGCCATTCGAATGAATTCCGCTGGAAGAAAGTCCAATTACTACGTCTCCTGATTTGATTTCTGAGCCTGTAATCATCGCAGACTTTTCCACGATTCCTACGACGAATCCTGCTAAATCATACTCACTAGGCTCATACATACCAGGCATTTCAGCAGTTTCTCCACCAATCAATGCAGCTCCTGCTTGTTCACACCCTTGGGCAATTCCAGAAACAATTGCTTCTATTCTAGACGGATCATTTTCACCACAAGCAATATAATCTAAAAAGAACAGTGGATCTCCGCCCTGGGCGACGATATCATTCACACACATTGCAACTAGATCAATCCCAACCGTATTATGCTTATCTAAGTCAATAGCTAGTTTTAATTTTGTTCCCACACCATCTGTACCGGAAAGAAGAACGGGTTCTTTATATTGAAACGACGATAGATCAAACGCTCCTGCAAATGCACCTATGGCCCCTAATACCTCCGGACGATGTGTACGAGCAACATGTTTTTTCATGCGTTCAACAGCTTCATAACCTTTTTCTACATCTACTCCAGCCTGTTTATAGACTTCTGACATGGTAATCCCTCCACGTAACCTTCTTCTAACAACTTGTATAATGAATTTCCAATCCACCGTCTTGTTTTACTGGGTATTTACCAGTCATACAAGCCATACAAACACCTTGATTAATAGTTTTATCTTTGACAATTGCTTTTACCAAGCCTTCCTCCGATAAATAAGCTAGCGTATCTGATCCTATAATTTCATTGATTTCATCAACAGAATAATTGGCTCCAATTAATTCTTTTTTAGTAGACATATCAATTCCGTAATAACAAGGATTTTGAATCGCTGGAGAAGCAATTCGAACATGAATCTCTTTTGCGCCTGCTTCTCTTAACATCTGAACAATTCGTCGACTTGTTGTACCACGTACAATCGAATCATCAATCATGACAACTCGTTTCCCTTCAATGATACTTCGCACAGGTGAAAGCTTCATCTTCACACCTAATTCTCTGAGTTCTTGTGAAGGTTGAATAAACGTTCGCCCGACATAACGATTTTTTATAATGCCCATTTCATACGGTAATCCACTTTCTTCCGCATAACCGATAGCTGCAGAAATACTAGAATCAGGAACACCGATAACCATATCCGCATCAATGGAAGATTCTTTCGCTAATTCTTTCCCCATTTCTTTTCGTGAGGCATGTACATTCACATAATTCACGTCACTGTCTGGTCGGGAGAGATAAACATATTCCATTGCGCACATACGACGCTTATCCCTTGGAGCAAACCTAGTCGAGGTAATCCCTTCGTCACTAATCGTAATCAATTCACCTGGCAATACTTCCCTTTCAAATATTGCGCCAATCTGGTCAAAAGCACATGTTTCAGAAGCTACGACATAAGCATCCCCTAAACGACCAATCGAAAGTGGACGAATTCCTGCAGGATCGAGTGCTGCAAACATTTTATCTTCTTGCAGTATGATATATGCGTACGCACCGACAACACGATTCAATGCCCGAGCAATCGAATCCTCCGTTACTTCTCCGCTTCGTTTAATTAAATGGGCTAACACTTCCGTATCCGAAGAGGTTTGCAAAATACTTCCTTCTCTTTCTAATTCGCCACGCAGTTCATGTGCGTTCATCAGATTACCATTATGTGCTAGTGCCATTCCACCAGTTTGTGACTGAAATAATAAAGGCTGGACATTTTCAATGCCTCGACCACCTTGTGTCGCATAACGAACATGTCCTACAGCTACGCTTCCCGCCAAATCATCAAATTTTACTCGTTTGAATACATCATTTACAAGCCCTAAACCTTTATGTCCTTTTAGTTCGCTACCCGTATTTACAACAATCCCGGCACCTTCTTGCCCTCTATGTTGCATGGAATGCAAGCCATAATAAGTTAATTCAGCTGCCTTTTCGTGACCCCAAATGCCAAAAACTCCACATTCTTCATTTATGCCTTTGATTTCAGCAAGCATGGAATAGCTCCCTTCCAAAGATTCTCTAATTCTCCGACACGTTCTTGAATAATTGTTTTATCATTGATAGAAATAGATAATTCACCTTGATCAGTAACCTTACCTAACTTAGCTGCTTCTGGAAAGTGAGCTTCAAATGCAGCTACATGTGTTTCATTGACGGAAACAAGAAACCGTGATTGGGTTTCACTAAATAATTCTACGGTTGCTTCTCCTACTAAATTAATTTCCGCTCCAAGTCCTTTACCATTGAATAACGACTCTGCTAGAGCAATCGCCAGACCGCCTTCTGATATATCATGTGCAGAAGAAATAATTCCTTCTTTAATGGCTGTTAATAAATTTTCTTGACGTTCTGCTTCCACATCTAAATCAATATGTGGTGCTTTTCCTTCATATTTCCCAGAGTATAATTGTTGTAATTCAGAACCGCCAAATTCAGCTTTTGCTTCACCAATACAATAAATTACATCCTCTTTCTGTTGAAAATAACTCGGTGTAATATGTTTCGTCGATTCATGTAACCCTACCATTCCTACAATAGGTGTTGGATAAATAGATTTTCCTTTTGATTGATTATATAAAGAGACATTTCCACTAATTACAGGTGTATGCAGGGCGTTACATGCAGCACTCATTCCTTCAACACTCTTCTCCATTTGCCAGAAAATCTCTGGATTGGTGGGATTACCAAAATTTAATCCATCTGTTAATCCTAATGGTTTCGCTCCTGAGCATACGATGTTCCTCGCTGCTTCTGCTACTGCAATTTTTCCACCTGTTTCTGGATCAAGATAGATATATCTTGAATTACAGTCCGTAGTCATTGCTAATGCTTTATCCGTTCCTTTGATCCGAATAACTGCTGCATCCGAACCAGGAGTAACGACGGTATTGGTTTGCACCATCGAATCATATTGGTCATAGACCCACTCTTTATTCGCAATCGTCGGTTGTTGTAATAGCTGTTTTAATGTATTTGCGTAATCTTCAATAGCTGGCGTTGCTATTTTCATCCGTTGAAAAGCTTTGTAGTATGCTGCCTCTTTTGAAGGCATATTATAGACAGGTGCATCATCTGCTAATGAATCAACAGGAATATCAGCGACCACTTCGCCAAGGTGTTTAATACGAAATACTTTTTCTTCAATTACTTTTCCTACCGGTACGGATTTTAGTCCGTATTTTTCAAATATATCGATAATTTCTCGTTCACGCCCCGCCTGCACACAAAGCAACATGCGCTCTTGAGACTCAGAAAGCATCATTTCATAAGCTGTCATTCCTTGTTCACGTTGGGGAACAAGATCCAGATTCATCTCTAAACCCGTTCCAGCTTTACTCGCCATTTCACTAGCAGATGAGGTTAATCCTGCCGCACCCATATCTTGAATACCGACTAATGCATCGGATTGGATCACCTCTAAACAAGCTTCGATTAATAATTTTTCCATAAACGGATCCCCAACCTGTACAGCTGGTCTATCTTTATTGGAATCTTCAGCTAAATCGTCAGAGGCAAACGTAGCACCATGGATACCATCACGACCAGTTGGCGGCCCTGCATAAAGAATCGTATTTCCAATCCCTGCTGCTATCCCTTTTTGTACATCGTTATGATTGATTAATCCGACACACATCGCATTTACTAATGGATTATCTTCATAACTTTCATCGAATTGTACTTCTCCACCGACCGTTGGAACTCCGACGCAGTTACCGTATCCAGCTATTCCAGCGACCACTTCAGAAAAAAGATATTTCGTACGACTATTTGTTAATGGCCCAAATCGTAATGAATTAAGCGAGGCAATTGGTCGTGCTCCCATTGAGAATACATCACGAATGATTCCACCTACTCCAGTAGCAGCTCCTTGATATGGTTCTACTGCTGATGGATGGTTGTGACTTTCGATTTTAAATACAACTGCTTGCTCGTCACCAATATCAATTACTCCTGCACCTTCACCTGGACCTTGTAATACATGTGGCCCATCTGTAGGAAACTTTTTCAACAGTGGTTTTGAAGTTTTATAACTACAATGTTCTGACCACATTACGGAAAAAATACCCGTTTCTGTAAAGTTCGGATGACGTCCAAGTATTTGTTTAATTCGTTGAAACTCTTCATCACTTAATCCCATATCAAGGTAAAGACGGTCTTTCTCAATTTGTTCTGGGTGTATATCATGCATTAACTGCATAGCTGTCCCTCCAATTTGCGATCATTGATTTAAAAAGTTTCAAACCATCTTCACTGCCAAGTAGTTCTTCTACAGCTCGTTCTGGATGAGGCATCATTCCAAGTACATTCCCTTGTTTATTTCGAATCCCTGCGATATTTTCAATCGATCCGTTTGGATTGTATTTATATGTAAAAACGATTTGATTATTTGCTTTTAACTCTTTCAATGTTGCATCGTCACAGAAATAATTTCCTTCACCATGTGCAATCGGATAACGAACAACTTCCTTCTTTTCATATAAAGAAGTGAAAAACGTTTGATTATCTTCCACCACTAATTCTTCTTGGTGGCACATGAATGACAGATGTTTATTTCTCATCAACGCTCCCGGAAGTAGCCCCGATTCCGTTAATATTTGGAATCCATTACACACTCCTAAGACAGGTTTACCTTTCGAAGCATGCTCACGAATTTTATGCATGACATTTGAAGTGGAAGCCATTGATCCCGAACGTAAGTAATCACCATAGGAAAAGCCACCAGGGAGTAAGATTCCATCTACATCTTCTAATCTATCTGTGTCTGTATACCAAACAAGTTCTGCTTCAGCACCTGCCACTTCTTTTACCGCATGGTACATATCTCGATCACAATTTGATCCTGGAAACACGATGACAGCAAATTTCACGGTTTACTTAACCTCCTCTAAATCAAATTGATAATTCTCAATAACCGGGTTCGCTAAAAGCCGATCACACATCTCCGTAATTCGCTCCTCAATATTTGGCCCTTCCTCAACTTGCAATTCAATATATTTACCTACTCGAGCATCGTCAACCTCTTGGTATCCTAAGGACTGAAGTGATTCTTGGATTGCTTTTCCTTGTGGATCTAAAACTCCTGGTTTTAATGTGATATATACCGTTACTTTTTTCATACATGAACCTCCAAGCGATTTAGAATTTCTTGATATACAGTAATTAAGTCTCCCGTACCTTGCCGAAATACATCTTTATCGAGTTTTTCGTTTGTTTCTATATCCCATAACCTGCACGTATCAGGAGAAACCTCATCTGAAAGAAGTATTTCTCCTTCTTTATTTCTTCCAAATTCCAGTTTAAAATCTACTAGGCTAATTCCGATAGATTGAAAGATTTCTTGAAGCGCTCCATTTACTTCTCTCGCTTTATCTTTAATTTCAGCCAATTCAGTTTCAGTTATATCCGTTAATAACAATGCATGTTCATCATTGATTAACGGATCCCCTAAAGCATCGTCTTTATAAAACAATTCGAGTAATGGTGGGGTAAAAGCGAGTCTTTCTTTAATCCCTAATCTTTTGGTAATACTACCTGTCGAAAGATTGCGAATTACCACCTCTAAAGGAATAATATTAGTTTTCTGAACAATTTGTTGAGTCGAATCCAATCGTTTTATAAAATGTGTTTTAATCCCTACTTCATGTAAACGTTGAAAGATAAGGGAGGAGATCTCATTATTGAGTCTCCCTTTCCCTTCAAATTGACTTTTTTTCTCCCCATTAAAAGCTGTTGCATCATTTTTATAGGAGAGCACTAATTGATGTTCATCTTCAGAAGATTGATATACTTTTTTTGCTTTACCTTCATATAAAAGCGCTGCTTTCATATCTATATGGGCCTCCTAGGAAATACCGATTTTTGTAAAGATTTGATCGACATTCTTCAAGTGATACGTATAATCAAAACAATCATCAATCTCTTCTTGCGTTAGCTTTCCAGTAATTCGTTCATCACTCTCCACTAACTGTTTGAAATGTGTCTCTGTTTCCCATGCATCCATCGCTTTTGGTTGCACAATATCATATGCTTCCTCACGAGCCATTCCTTTATCAATTAATGAAAGCAATACTCGTTGAGAGAAGATAACCCCATGTGTGCGATCAATATTACGCTTCATATTTTCTGGGAATACCGTTAAGTTTTTAACAATATTACCAAAACGGTTTAACATATAATTTAATGCGATAGTGGCATCAGGTAAAATTACTCTTTCTGCTGATGAATGAGAAATATCGCGTTCATGCCATAAAGCCACATTTTCATAGGCTGTTACCATATATCCTCGAATCACACGAGCCATACCTGTCATATTTTCTGACCCTATTGGATTACGTTTATGTGGCATAGCAGACGAACCTTTTTGGCCTTTCGCAAATCGTTCTTCTACTTCACGTGTTTCTGTTTTTTGCAAACCACGAATTTCTGTTGCGAATTTTTCAATCGACGTTGCAATTAATGCAAGTGTTGATAAATAAGCAGCATGACGATCACGTTGTAATGTTTGTGTTGACACTGGAGCTGGAGAGGTACCTAACTTTTCACACACGTACTGTTCTACAAATGGATCGATATTTGCATAGGTACCGACTGCTCCAGAAATCTTACCAAATTCGATATTCTCAGCAGCCATCTCAAAACGCTCTACATTTCGTTTCATTTCCTCATACCATAATGCCATTTTCAAACCGAATGTCGTTGGCTCTGCATGTACACCATGTGTGCGTCCCATCATTACCGTGTGCTTATGCTCTATTGCTTTTTCTTTAAGAATCTCTACGAATTGCTTTAAGTCTTTACGTAATATATCGTTTGCTTGTTTTAAAATATAAGATAATGCTGTATCTACAACGTCAGTCGATGTTAAACCATAATGTACCCATTTACGTTCTTCGCCTAATGTCTCGGATACAGCACGTGTGAATGCCACTACATCGTGTCGTGTTTCTTCTTCAATCTCATAAATGCGATTCATATCAAAAGAAGCGTTTTCTCTTAATTTCTTTACATCTTCTTTCGGAATAACACCTAATTCGCTCCACGCTTCACAAGCTAATATTTCAACCTCTAACCACGCTTTGAATTTATTCTCCTCCGTCCAGATATTACCCATTTCTTCTCTTGTATAACGTTCAATCATGAATGTATTTCCTCCTTGAAGTAATTCACTTGTTTCTCTAATTCTTCTACTGTCTTTGCAGTGAATGTAATATGTCCCATTTTTCGTTTGTCCTTTGGCTCTTCTTTTCCATACAAATGTACAAAGCCGACATTCGATTTGGAAAGAAACGTTTTTGCGTATTTTATATCATTTCCTAAAACATTAATCATAGCCGTCGGTCCGTGTAATTCCACTTCGATTAATGGAAGTCCACAAATTGCCCGTATATGCTGCTCGAATTGTGAAACATTGCATCCTTCGATTGTATAATGCCCTGAATTGTGAGGACGAGGAGCCATTTCATTGACATAGACTTCTTTTCCTTTTACAAACATTTCAATAGCAAAGGTACCGACAATATCCATATGTTCCGCAATTTTTTCAGCTATCTGACAGGTAGATTCATGGATATGTTGGTCTACATTAGCTGGAACAGTTGTTTTGTATAGAATATGGTCTCGATGCACGTTCTCTGCTAGTGGAAAGAATTGAATATTTCCATTTATAGATCTCGTAAACACTACCGATACTTCTTTATCAAACGTAATCCATTGTTCAATAATGCAATACCCATGCTGTTTAAAAAATTGGATGGCCAGTTCTTTTTCAGATTCGCTGTGAATTTTTAATTGTCCTTTTCCGTCATAACCACCTCGACACATTTTAATCACTGCCGGGAAAGAAATTGAGTCAATTGCATGTTCACATTCTTCTGTACTTGTAACAATATAATAGTCAGGAACTGGCAATACTAAATCAGAAATTACTTTCTTTTCCTTTTCACGATTTTGAGTAACTTCTAAAGCACGTGTTCCTTGTGGTAACTTTCCGGACTTATGAATAATAGCGGCAGCTTGTAAATCCACATTTTCAAATTCATATGTAATCACGTCGCAACAATCCATTAACTCATCAATCGCCGTCAAATCATCATAAGCAGCAATGATTTGTTGATCTGCCACATGAGCAGTTGGACAATCTGGAGTTGGGTCTAAAACAACAATCTTATATCCCATATACCGTGCAGCGATTGCCATCATTCTTCCTAACTGGCCACCACCGATAATTCCAATTGTTTGTGAAGGTAAGATCGTATTAGTAGTTTGCAAGATTTTCCCTCATTTCTTTTACAGATTCTCGCATTTCTTCACGATACTTCTCTAGAGACTTCTCTGCAACTTCATCAAATGTACTGATGATTTGTGCGGCAAGAATACCAGCGTTTTTAGCTCCTGCTTTCCCAATTGCTACCGTAGCAGTTGGCACGCCACCAGGCATTTGAACAATAGATAACAGCGAATCTAAGCCTTGTAATGCTTTACTTTCAACTGGTACACCTATTACGGGTAATGTTGTTTGTGAAGCTACCATTCCTGGTAAATGAGCCGCTCCCCCTGCTCCAGCAATAATTACCTTTATCCCTCTGCTACGAGCCTGTTTCGAGTAAGCAAACATATCATCCGGAGTGCGATGTGCAGATATCACTTCTTTCTCATAAGAAATCTGTAATTCATCAAGTACATTACAAGTATACTGCATCGTTTCCCAGTCGGAAATACTCCCCATAATAACCCCTACTTGGACCATCCAATCCCTCTTTCTATGTCTTTTTACAAACGAAAAAGTCTATTATCTTCCATCTATATTATATAGAGAGAAGATGAATAGACTTATAATTTACGAACTTAATCATTCCATTAACGTTCATGTTCCATAGACCAAGGTCGACTTAACTAAGTCCTTTAAAACATAAACTTATAACAAAAATGATCCATCTTCCCTCATAGTCCAGCCATTTACGGTGCTGGGTAGAAACTTCTGAGCCATATTCTCAAATTTATATGAGGTTCATTTTCAATTGTCGGCTTAAGCATAACAAATCAAATACGAAAAATCAATATAAACTCGGATGATTTTTGTAAAGTTTTCTTTCAACGTTCGGATTTTGCTATTTTCGTTCGTTTTCAAGTCCCTCTGTGTTCATATTTTTCTTTTTCTTCGGATTCATTAACTTCCCTTTACGAACTTGTTTCACCCAGAATCCTCCATGTATTCGCTTTGGTTCATACGAAATAATAAACGCTTTCGGATCAATTTCTTGAATGGTTTCATATAAACGTAATTCGTATTTACGAGGAGTTAGAATTTGAACCGATAAGCGATCGCCTTCTCTCCCATATGAAGACCAGCTCGTTACACCATAACCTTTGTCACGAAGTCGCTGTGTAAATTTTAAATCTGGATTTGCAGATACAACGTTCACGGTTATATAACCCAAAGCTAGCTTTTCTTCGATTTTAGCACCAATAACTAAACCTGTTCCAAAACCAATAGCATAAGCAATTAGATTTTGAATCTGATCAAGATTGTCTAATACAAGTCCTAATCCCACAACATAGATTACAATCTCGAACATACTTACAAATGCTGCAATATACGTTCTTCCTTTTAATGTTAGAATCATTCTAACGGTCATTAAAGACACATAAATAACATTAACCAAGAAAATAATAGCCAGCATAACTAAAGCATTCTCTAACACGGAAAATCCCCCTTTATCCTATCCATGTATGCTTTCTGATCTAGATACACAGACGAAAACATGCCATCACAATTGTACTTTCACTGCCCGTTACATACGTATAGCAGGTGACATGTATATATCGTTCTTTAACCAATGAATCCTTGTATCGCTGTAACTAGACTGTAAATCCCCAACCCAGTACAAATAATAACTACTATAATTCCAATTATATTAATGATAGTGGAATTTGCATAGTTTCCTAGCAATTTCTTATTGTTCATTATAACCATTAATAAAATCGCAATACCAGGTAGTAATATACCATTTAACGCTTGAGCAAATAATAAAACATCTAATGGCTCAAATCGGAATACAAAGGATAGGATACCAATTATAATTACAGAAGAAAATACAGCTTTAAATTTCCAATTTTTCATTCCATTATCCCATTTCAACATACTGCTTACAGTAATAGCGGCACCTAATGCCGATGCAGTAGCTGAAGAAAATCCTGCAGAAAAAATTCCTATAGCTAGAAATGATTCCGCAAATCCACCAAGTAAAGGTTCTAATTGTATTGCTAAATCTATTACACTGCTAACTTCCACTCCACGCATCAGTGTTCCTGATGTAATTACGATTGCCATCGTAATCAAACCACCAACACCGATGGAAAAATAAATGTCTCTTCGCGAATCTTTCAACTGTTCAGGACGTGACCATCTTTCTTGTACTGATGAAGAGTGGATAAATAAATTATATGGTACAACAGTAGTTCCTATTAACGCTATAACTGTAATTATTGAGCCAACTGGTATCGATGGTACAAACATTCCCGACAACACTCCACCTATATCTGGTTGAGCTATAAACATTGTTGTGATGAAGATAATGCTCATTAAAACAACAAAGATTACCATTAATTTTTCAATCAATTTATAGCTTCCACTTAACCCGAGCAAGAGTATTAAAATTCCGACAATTGGTCCAATAATATTTATAGAAACCCCTGTTAATGCCTCTAACCCTAATGAGGTACCTCTTAAGTCACCACTCATATAGGCTGCACAACCTACGTATATTGCCATAATGATAAATCCAATAATCGGATACTTTACTGCCCGGTGATTAAATTGATCTCGAGCAGCTTCAGCTAATCCTTTTTTTGAAATAATACCGAGACGGGCAGACATTTCTTGTAAAACAATGGTTGCCAAAATGGAGAATAAAACCGCCCAAATTAAAGCATAGCCGAAACTTGCTCCAGCCTGTGTAGAAGTCGTTACCGTTCCAGGTCCGATAAAAGAAGCAGCAATAATTGCACCTGGCCCAACAGACTTTACTTTTTCAATAAAAGATTTCTTCTCCCCTGTATTTGCTCCTTCTAGATTCGGATCTTCCATAGATACACCTTCCCTCTCCTAAATACGCAATACCTTTCTTCTTCAAACGTATGAAAGATGAAATATTTCTATACCTGTTCCCCTCTCGTTATCATTCAAACATAGGCAAGATACCTTGATAATCGAATACTTTTATGAAGAATATATGTCTGTAAATTAAAGAAAAAAGCCATAGACCACCGTCTATGACTCTAGTTTTAATAATGATTCTTTCATTTCGATGCCGCCTCGATAACCGACTAACTCTCCGTTCTTTCCGATAACGCGATGACAGGGAATGGCTATTAACAGTTGATTCGCACCAATTGCTCCTGCTACTGCTCGAACCGCATCGGGTCTTCCTATTTGCTTAGCAATGTCAGTATAAGTAACCGTTTCACCAAAAGAGACTTCTTGCAAAGCACGCCAAACTTTCTGTTGAAAAGGTGTCCCATAGGAATAATCAACTTCAAATGAAAATTCTTTTACCTTTCCATCTAAATAACTCTCAATTTCTTCTACGGCGTTTTCTAATATTTGATCATCACTGATAAGTTCATAAGTAGGATATTTTTTCTTGGCCCATAATGATAAATCATTGAAACCGGAATTATGTCCTCCTATATAATAGATATCTTTATCCGTCCCTAAAACCCATATACTTCCGTTATCACGAGTAATTTTTGAATAATATAGTACGTTTTTCATTTACACGTTCCCTCCTATTCAATAACCTCTTAATCGCTTCCTCAATGCTTTTCGCCACGTAAGTCCTAAAGCTTCACACTGGAACAATTCATCTGCAGCCCATAAATCATCTCGATTGATATACATAATTTCTGAGCAAGCTGCAATGGAAAATTGTGAGTACGGACGTTCCTGTAGTATAAGATCCGATTCAGGCTGGATCGTTCCTTCATTAATTACACGAAAGTACCACCCTGTACGATACCCATTCTCTACCTCTTCTCGCGTCACGATTCCGGGTTGGGAGACTTGTATTGTAGCTTCGCCTACTTGATAGATATCACCGATAAATACAGAAAACTCGTCCATTTCTAGTATGGAGAAATTCTCCTTTTTCTCTCCAACCCTCTCGCTAAACAGAGTTTCATTGTATGGATTGGAATAGTGCTTAATAGGAAAGGCAGATATTGCTTTGTCTAAATCTGATTTTTTTAAGGGTTCACTTTTCTCGATAAATCCTTTTTTAGATAGATACATCTTACTTTCAATTATTTTACCTTGTTTAATAATCTTATGAACAAACGGTTCTTCCATACTGTCACCCAATCTTTGATTGTGTTATATTAAGTTTATTCTACTAAAATAGTAACGGTTTGAAAATCTTTTAGGAGGTATAATATGACTTTACAAAAAGCAACATTTGCAGGTGGATGCTTCTGGTGCATGGTCAAGCCTTTTGATCAATGGGATGGCGTTCATCAAGTTATTTCAGGATATACTGGCGGAAAAGTTATGAACCCTACTTATGAGCAAGTAAAAAATGGGGATACTGGACATTATGAAGCAGTAGAAATCACATACGATGATTCGATCATCGATTATAATACAATACTCGATCTATATTGGAAGCAAATTGACCCAACCGATGATGGTGGCCAATTCCAAGATCGAGGAGAACAATATAGAACTGCAATTTTTTATCATACGAAAGAACAATGGGGATTAGCTGAAGCTTCTAAAGAAGAGCTTGCAACTAGCGGACGATTTTCGAAACCAATTGTAACAGAGATAAAACCAGCTACTCCTTTTTATCCAGCTGAAGAATATCATCAAGATTTTTATAAAAAGAATAAAGAAGAGTATGAGGAAGATCGTGCCAAATCAGGTAGGGATGAATTTATTGAAGATAACTGGGATTAATTTATAAAAGCAACTTCAATTTAATATCTAAGGAGGATTTGAAATGGAGAATACGCTAGTTGTTCAAGAAAGTATACGAATAAACACAACTGCAACCAATGTGTGGGAAATATTAACAAATCCAAGATATGTAGCTATATGGGATGAATTACCAGAAGACTATCCACAAGAACATATGACTACTGGTTCCAAAGTAATATGGGATACTCCAAATGGAAACCAATCCATCACTACCATTATTAAAGCTTTAAAAGAGGAAGAATTGGTCATTGATTTATATGTAACCAGTTGGAAGAAGAAACCACAACAAGGAGAAGTTGCCTATCGTTTCTATATTGAAGAAAATAATGACCATACGTTATTATCTATAGAAATTGGTGATTTCTCGCTAATTGAAAACGGCCAAATGTATTATGATGCTTCCGTAGAGTTCGCAGAAGATGCAAAACAAACGATAAAAGATTTAGCAGAGGGTCTTTAATCGTAATTCTCTTCAAAAAAGGCTAAAGAAGAAATATGCAAAATATCGCATATTTCTTCTTTTTTTATACCATGACTTTAATTCACGAAAATTTATTCTGTTGAGACACTATAAATACTGTAATCTATCGTCAAAAATTTCTTTCCAAGAATCCACATTTCATGGTTAGCCTTCAAATAATCTTCCTCTTCCCAAACTGTAAAATGCTCACTAATTGGGAGCTTGATAGAAAACCATTTCGAGAACTTCCAAACTGTTTCCAAATCATTCCGAATGAACGTTTCCACGTAAATTGGTTTCTTTTTTTTCATATGTATGCCCCACTTACGAAAATCTCGATTATTTTAGTTCGTCTTTCTATTCTAACATTTCAACAATTAACTATGAAGAACAGCTAAGTAATAAGAGAGTGGTTCTATTCACTATAACTGTTTCTGATTCCCATAATAAATGTTAATAGAACCACACTATTAACCAAGGCTACTTCTATTTTTCATAATAGACTTGGAAAAATACTAAAACTTCACTGAAAATATCAGAACAAATTGCGCAAACACCCTTTTAGAAACGTAGCGAGGACGCCCTGTTTTTCGGTTCCACTTACCGATGATGAATTTAATTTATTTCGTGAAGTCGCCTAGTTGCTGGGAACTGGAGGTAGATGTGGCTAGTTTGATTCCTTACAAAATAAAAGAAAGGATTTCGTCTTGATAGAAATCCTTTCTTTTATTCTGAGTTATGATAAGAATTCCTGTAAGACTTCTACGTACTTTTCTAAACTAGTTTCGTGAATATGATGTCCAGCATCAATGGTTACAAACTGACAATCTACTATCTTATCATGTACCTCTTTTAATTGATCTTGTGGAATATTACTAGATTCTCCTCCTCCAATGATTAATGTTGGCACACTTATGTTACTTAAATCGCTCCACCACTTAGGATTTGGTTCGTTTAACTGTTTCATTAGCTCTTGAACTACATTCCAATCAAAAGGTACAGGAGCGTTTGGAGACTCTGGGATTGAAACGGCTTCTCTTTCAACTGGAGGAGGAGTATCTTCAATAATTAACTTTTCCAATCGTGAAGAATCATTCTCCGCGAAAATGTAGGCAACAGTTCCACCCATGGAATGTCCAACTAGAGTGAACTTATCTATCCCCAGTTTATCTACAAATAATTTTACGTCTTCATACATTAGTTCAAAAGAATATTCATTTGTATACTCACTTTTACCGTGTCCTCTCATATCTAATGTGTAGATATGATATTTTTCGCTTAATTCCTCTGCAACACTCTTCCAAGAAAGTCCATCCTTTCCTAATGCATGTAACATTACCATTGGCGGAAGATGTTTTCCACCATATTCTTGATAATGAATGGTAATTCCTTTTAACTCAACCGACTGTACATTCATTACATCACCTCTCTAACTATTCTTTTTTATATATAGTTCTCTCATAATGCAATTCTATAAACTGGTTAAATTTCTGCGTACCTATTAACAATAGGTTTATGACACTGCTCGCTTCTTTAAATAAAGGTATTCCCCCGCCAAGAATGATAGGGGCTACCGTGATAATATATTCATCAATTAAATCTTTTTCTATGAAAGAAGATAGTAACTCCCCGCCACCGACTATCCATATATCTCTTCCTTCTTTGTTTTGTAACATCTGAATAAAACGCTCCACATCATCATTTACAAAAATCACATTCTCGTTACTTCCTGATTCTTTACGTGAAAATACATAACAATCTTTGCTTTGGTAAGGGAATTCACTTAAGTTTTGTGATTCGAGCCATTGATACGTTTTATTTCCCATAATCACCGTATCTATTTCCTCATAAAATCTTAAATAACCATTGTCCCCTTCACCTTCAATATCATCAAGCCATTGAATCGATTCATTCTTCGTTGCAATATAACCATCCAGACTAGTAGCAATAAATAGTTTTACCTTACGCTTCTCCCCCATAATTACACCCCCTTTTTGAATATTTAAGCGGACAGTTGTGAAAGCATTCAACTAATCATTCATTCTAATTCTATTATTCTACTGATCAATACATGCTTTGATAAATCCTTGATAAATCGAAAGCGATGGATCCTCTTTGTAATCGATAAGCCCCTCAGGATGCCATTGTAGACCAAGTACAAAACGATGATTTGTACTCTCAAAAGCTTCTATAATTCCATCACTTGCTGTTGCACAAATTTGATAATCTTTGGGAACTCGATTGTTTGTCTGATGATGATAACTATTAACTTTGAATTTATCCATCCCAGTTAATTGAAATAATAACGAATCTTCTTTGACGTTCACAAAATGTGATCGATGACCGAATGGGGCTTTCTGTTGATGTTGTAATAAAGTAGAAGTGTCTAGTTGTGTATAAATATCTTGATACATTGAACCACCTATTGCGATATTTAATATTTGACTTCCACGGCATACTCCTAGGATTGGTTTATCTGTTTCAATCATTCTTTCTATATATGCAATTTCTGAACGATCTCGTTCAGGAATAATGGTGCCAAGCCCAGGTAAAGGTTCTTCACCAAATAAAGTGGGATCAATATCATATCCCCCAGTTAAATATAATCCATCTAGCTTGTTCATCATGTGATTTATATCTTCTTTCTCCTTCAAATATGGTAGCATGACGGGAATACCACCTGCATTCTCGATTGCCCTTATATTGCGATTATTAATGGTGTATTGGGAACAATCTGTCTCCATGGATGAAGTAATACCAATCACTGGCTTCATTAAATCTCCTCCTATTCAAAAATTAAATAATATTCTCTACTTCTCTTTTATAAAAAGTGATATAGTAATGTAAGTTGTGTTTATTCGTTTTATCCAGCATTTAACGGACAGTGATACCCTTGTGAATGAAGTTTCACTTTATATCCTAAAAGGAGATCTGATTGTATGAGTAAAACAAAATCATTAATCCCTTTAAAAACATTATTTGTCAGTTACCATGCATCCAATACGATTCTGATTAGTTTCTTACCACTATACCTACAGTCTCGCGGATTGTCTGGAACACAAATTGGTTGGGTGCTTGCAGTAGAGTCTTTAGCTGCTATACTGGCACAACCATTTTGGGGATTTCTAAGTGATAAGTTCAAAACAATAAAACGAATACTATTCATTTGCCTCATCGGCCTATTGATTTTTGGTTTCACCTTTTTCCAAATGTCCTCCTTACATACTATTCTTATTTTCGGAGCAGTGTTTTACTTTTTTGCAGCTCCTATCGGTGGTTTAAATGATAGTTTTGCGCAAAGACGTGCCACACAATTGGGTATTTCTTTTGGCTCTATACGAATGTGGGGATCTGTTGGGTTTGCCCTATCTTCCTTACTAGTCGGAGAAGTATTGGCGCGATTCGGGATTGGATATATGGTATGGGTGTATTTAGCTTTTGGAACGATTGCGTTACTTACTCTCATCCCTTTAAAAGATGTAAAAGCCGATACCAAACCAGTTAAATTTAATGACATCGGTAAAATTATAAAAAGTAAACCTTTCCTTCTCTTTCTTGGGGTTATCTTATTTATTACGATTACTCACCGAATGAATGATTACTATATGGCTCTTTATATTAGTGAACTTGGTGGAAGTGAGAATCTTGTTGGATTGGCTTGGTTTGCAGGAGTTATCTCAGAAGCAGCCGTCTTTGCATTAGCAGCTTTTTGGTTTAAAAAATTCCATTCATTAATATTTATAATTATCGCTGCGATTATATATACAGTAAGATGGTTCCTATACGCTTCAGCGATGGATCCCATGATGATTATCGGATTACAATTTTTACATGGACTAACATTTGGTGTATTTTATACCGCTGCGTTTGATTATGTTACACGGTTAATTCCAAGTTTCTTACAATCCACTGGTCATCTGGTATTCTTCTCAGTGTATTTTGGACTTTCTGGTATTATTGGTTCATTAGCTGGAGGTTCTCTAGTTGATGTTTTTGGAGGAAGTTCAATGTATACATTAATGGGTATTCTTTCCGCAATAGGCACAGTTTTGTTAATCACCTATCATATAGCATATTACCGTAGAGATTTAACTGCACCTGGTTCAGAATAAGCTACTGTAGAACATTTTATCATAGAGCATGCAAAAAGGGTTAACCAATTTTGGTTAACCCTTTTTATTAACTAATACTAATTTAAGAATATGAAATATAGAATAAATATGACGAATAAGCCATACATAATCGGATGAATTTCTTTTCCTCGCCCTTTAACTAACATCGTAATTGGGTAAAAGATAAATCCTATCGCAATACCCGTAGCAATACTATACGTTAATGGCATCATCAACACGGTAAAGAATGCAGGAACAGCAATTTCAAATTTATCCCAAGGAATATCTTTTAAAGCACTAACCATTAGTACACCAACAATAATTAAAGCAGGTGCAGTAACCTCACTTGTAACAACTCCCAATAAAGGAGAGAAGAATAATGCTAATAAGAAAAAGCCCGCAGTAAACACAGAAGTTAATCCAGAACGTCCTCCAACACTTACACCAGTTGTAGATTCTACATATGCAGTAGTTGTTGAAGTACCAACAACTGCTCCAACCACTGTAGCTGAAGCATCAGAGAATAATGCTTTACCAGCTCGAGGTAACTTATTATCTTTCATAATTCCTGCTTTTGACGCAACTGCTACAAGTGTGCCAGCTGTATCAAAAAAGTCTACAAATAAGAAAGTTAGAATAACAACCAACATTTCTAAAGTAAAAATCTCACCAAAATGTAGAACAGCTTGTCCAAATGTAGGAGCTAAACTGGGAACACTACTAACAACGCCGCTTAATCCACTAGGTGGTTGAATTAATCCAAAAATCATCCCTGCTACTGCAGTAATAATCATTCCATAAAATATTCCTGCCTTCACACCATAGGCTAATAGAATAACAGATACTACAAGTCCGAAAATCGCAAGCATAACAGTAGGTGAAGTAATATCACCTAATGCAAGTAGTGTAGAAGGGTCAGCCTGTACAATATTGGCATTTTGCAAACCGATAAAAGCAATAAACAACCCGATACCAGCACCAACTGCTAACTTTAAGCTTGACGGAATGGCGTTAATGACTTTTTCACGAATACCGGATAACGTTAAAATGATAAATATAAGACCTGAAGCTAACACACCTGCAAGTGCAGTCTCCCATGGTATACCAAATCCAATTACGACCGTATACGTAAAGAATGCATTTAGTCCCATACCTGGAGCTAATGCTACTGGATATTTCGCAACTAATCCCATTACCAATGTACCTATTGCTGCTGCAATTGCTGTTGCAGCAAAAACTGCATCAGCATCCATCCCAGTTTCACTGAGCATATTAGGATTTACAAATAAAATATATGCCATTGCTAAGAATGTTGTTAAGCCGGCTACAAATTCTCTACGGATATTCGTGCCTAACTCGTCTAATTGAAAATACTTTTTCATTTCTCTAATTCCCCCCAAAATAAATAAAAGCCCTTGGGATCTCCAAGCGCTTCTACAATCACAACAGTAAATCTAGCTTCATATCTTAAATAATCGAGATACGAATATAATTACTGCGTAGTCAGACCATTTACGGCAGTCTGGTAGAAACTTTGGGCCATATCCCCTTAATTATACGCATTTCTATTCAATTACATCATTATATTACTATCATCGACGACTACTGTCAATAAAACACGAACAAAAAACTCATTATAAAAAATAATATTCGTGTTTTACTTTTAAAGTTCAAGTATCTTATTCACTACGTTAGCCTTTATTTTATCGATGATAAATTATTTTGTAAACAGAAAAGCGCTCTATCATAACATTTTTTTAACTAAGTTATGATAAAACGCTTTGGGTGACGATTACTATCTTTTTCTCACTGGAATCCATACTTCACTGTAAGCATAATCAGCTTTATGCTCATCCATCTTGGTAAAGGAAAAAGATGGGGCTTCGATTACTTCATAATTAGAAGTAGGAAACCATTCCGAATACGTTCTCGCCATTGTATCTTGTAACGTAGAAGGAAATGGCCCTTCATTGGGAAAGATTGCCCAAGTACAAGCAGCGACAGAGAGCTTTTCTAATTGATCGCTCAATTGATTTGAGGTTGTTAAGACACCTACTAAATGTGTTAAATCGCCTTCCTCTTTCAAAAAATTCGCATCTGGATCGTAAGAAACATTTACCACTTCATAAGGTTCGATATTTTGCAGGGAATGCATCTCTTCCATTTGAGCATCTGTAATACTTTCGACAAGCTTTACGATCTCATTATTCACACCTTCAAATTGCATCGGTACCCGTTTCGTTACTCCTACAAAATTAAACGCCGGCTTTTCTTCAATTCTAACATCCATAGATAACCCTCCTTTTACATTTATTACAAATGAAAGTTTGGGGAAATATTTACTTACACCAGTTTTGATCACGTCAGAAGGCAAAAACCCGCTCCATTTTTTAAACGCTTTTGTAAATCCATCTAAGGAATCATAGCCGTATTTAAATGCAACATCTGTCACTTTTTCACCATTTAATAATTCTTTATTCGCTTCAGATAATCGTCTGTTTCTAATATATTCACTAAGCGTTATCCCTGCAATATAAAAAAATATTTTTCTAAAATGATAATCTGAAACCCCTGCGTATGCAGAAATGCTTTCTAATGGTAGATCATTCGTTAAATGGTCTTCAATATAATCAATGACATGATTCAATTCGTGTAACATGGCCTCCCCACCTTTCTTTTATATCGTATCTGACCAGCGTTTATCATACTCGACATTTCTTATATAAATTATATCGGATACTATAAAAAAGGGGGAATCAGCTTATTTATTTAGAGAGGCTACAAATGTTTAAGCTCGCCCTGTTTCATCATTATCTATTAATGAACTGATAAAATGTTTCTCAAAGTCCATGGTTTATGCTCCTTCAATCATGTCTCTTCTCTTATAGCCAAAATATCCGATCACTAACATCACGATACTGATCGCAGTAATGGTAATGAAAACAAATGCATCAAAGTCCTCCATCGGCATATGCGGTATCCAGCTTTGAATAGCTGTTTTTAATAAGCCTTCAGGTAAGTTCAAGATACCGTCAAAATAGTTTAGTACAAAAGAATAGCCAAGGTAAATATAAACCAGTTTACCTAACTTTGGGGCCCAACCAAGCATTAAAGCTGCAATACTCGTAATAAATAGTACAGACGGAAGAAAATTATATCCAGATACAAGAAAATCACTTATGCCCATTGTGGTACTATTTTCCATTACAGCTACTGCTATAGCTCCAAGACTACCTGCTGCTAGTAATATCCCTACTAGACTAGCAATAATTGCCAAACCGATAGTAGTCCAGTAGATTTGACTACGTGTTACTTTTGTAGCAAATACTTGACTAAGATGTAAACGACTCTCTTCATTAAAAGTTTTATTGACAATGGCAATTGGTAAAATAGAAACTAAAACAATCATCACCATCATTATCGTGCCAGTAAATGATTCTTCGATAGAAACACCTGAATGAGAAAACATTTGCTTCATTATCTCGTTACTCTCAAGAAACGTCTGCATGTCTCCATATATTGAACCGTAAGCTCCTCCCATAATAACAAAACCAATTAACCAACTAATCATAACTCCTTTGTTAAGTTTAAAAAATATTCCTCGAACAGATAACAAGGATTTTTTTGCGTTTTTTCGTCCTTCTCTTTCAGGCAGATAACCTGCTCCCATATCGCGACCACCTTCAAGAGCAAAAGCAATAATTATCATGATAATACTAAAGGCCAAAGCAAAAACCAGTGGCAACCAGTTGTTTTCCGTAAAAGGATACGTTAAATACGTCCATCCCATCGGATTAAACATAGATAAGTCAACATTGGAAGCATCAGTTCCTGCACGAATAATATATAACAATCCTACAATTCCAAGTGCAGAACCTGTTGCACTTGATGAAGTTGGCATAATCTGTACCATCACTAATGCTATTCCTACACCTATTATTCCGGCCATTCCAATGGAAGCTCCGAATAACAAAGATCCTTCAACAGAAATTGAATCAGCACCAAAGCTTGCAAGTACTCCACTAATAAATAATGCCAATATGATATTTATGAATACCGTTTCTGTCACTGCAGCTAGAGAATTGGCTTGGCGCCCTATTTGAAAAGAACGTACTAGTTCTGTTAATCCAAGGTCTTCCTCTTTACGAGTATGACTTACCACATGCAAAACAGCCATGATCATTGCAAACAAACCACAAAATAATAACATTTCATGTGCATACATTGCTCCCAAAGTATAATCATTTGCAGATTCAACTGGGGTAGGTCCTACCATTGAAATCATCGCTGGGTTTTGCATAGTTTCAAACATGCCCACTAATCCTTCACCTTTGGCAATTTCCTTAAATGCTGGAACAAACGCTGAAGAAAATAAACCAATTCCTAACACCCAAAAAAATATCTTTTTCCAATCACGCTTTAAATATTGAACAAATAATGTATCCCACCGTGCAAATTTTTCCTTCATTGTTTATCACCTCCATCTGAACTCTTAACCTTCGTAGTGACGCATAAACAGATCTTCCAGCGTTGGTGGAACAGCTTCAAACTTTTTAACTCCTAATTTTGTTGCTTGGGTTAAAATATCATTTAAATATTGATGATCAGCAGAGAAAGTAGCTTGGTTGTCTTTCTGCATGAAATCATGTACACCAGTTATAGAAGCCATTACTCCAACATCCCCTTCTGTTACTAAAGTAACCGTCGATCGAGTTAAGTGACGTAATTCATCTAATGTACCTGTCTCCACAATTTCACCTTGACGAATAATAACTACCCTATCTGCTAACCGTTCTACTTCACTCAAGATATGTGATGAAAGTAAAATCGATTTACCCGCACCTTTGATTTTTTCCACTTCTTCTTGAAAAACTGCTTCCATCAATGGGTCCAAGCCTGAAGTCGGCTCATCAAATATATATAAATCTGATTCAACTGATAGTGCTGCAATCAAACCTACTTTTTGGCGGTTTCCTTTCGAATATCCTTTCGCTTTTTTCTTTGGGTCCAATTCAAAACGCTCAATTAAATTATCCCTTTTTTGTTTATCCCCTCCACCATGTAATTTAATAAATAGATCAATGATTTCTCCACCTGTCAAACTCCCCCAAAGTGCAACATCTCCAGGAACATAGGAAATACGTTTATGAATTTCTAGGCTATCTTTCCAAACATCTTTCCCAAAAATTTCTGCCTTCCCTGCATCCCGTTTGATAATACCTAATAAAGCACGTATTGTTGTTGATTTACCTGCACCATTAGGTCCAATAAAACCCACAACCTCCCCAGCATTCACTGCAAATGTTACATCCTTTAACGCTTGAAACTTACCAAATTTCTTTTGTACTCCTTGTAATTTCACAATCTTGGTCATAACACTGACACTCCTTCATAAAAATTAATATCAAGTTATAACGTGCTTTCCGGTCTAAGAAGAAGTTATAATTATAAACTATTATTAATGAAATAGTTCATTTTATTATAAATTTAAACCTCTTTTTAAACTAAAGTTCAATTATAGGTTCAATATTATTACTTTTAAGTCCTTTAGTCAATAAAATAAATACTATTATCAGTTTGATAGTTCGTATATTTTTCTATATAATATAAGGAAAAGTATAAACTGCCGGAGAAATATTAATGATATATAGAAAGTAGGCTTAGACAGTGAATGGCTTTGAAAAAAGAACCGAAGAGAAGAAAAAAAAGATATTAGAAGCTGCTTTTACATTGATGAATAGTGATGCAGAAAAATCAAATGTAACGATGGAGGAAATTGCAAAATCCTCTAATGTTGGAAAAACAACTGTTTTCAAATATTTTGGCAGTAAAGAAAATCTTATCCATGAAGTTTTCAAGCACTTTTTAAAACAAATGGCGACATCCGCAAAGCAAATCATGGATCAGAATAAAACTTTTGAAGAGACACTAATTTCAATGAGCCAAAATAAAATTAATTTTTTTAATAAGATCAATCAGGATTTTTATTTATCTATGATGGAATATCTTACAAGAAAAGATGATGATGGATTGTCAATAATGATGCAACAATATACCCAAGAAAGTTTTGGTATGTTATTAGATCTATTCCACCGTGGACGTAAGGAAGGAAAAATTGACTTAAAATATTCCGATGAATTTCTATTGATTTATTTCCAGGCACTTGTAGAAGGAATTTCCAGTCCTCAAGTATATGAAAAAATCATGCCCTATACAGAAGAATGGACAGAAATGTTGATTAAAGGGATTGCACCAAACAAGAAAGAATAGGAAAAGTAAGACAAAATTTTTAAATCAATTTCATAATTAAAATATTTGGTATAAAATCTGAATGTTTGTTTGCTATTCATTGCTGACGGGGCCTTTAGCAGGCACGGATTCAACTAACTAGGAAAACAAAACCTTTTTCCTAGTGTAACCAATTAATGAGCTTGTGATTTGATTGATAGACGTGCTCTTTTCACTATAATTTTTGTTATTTGCTTGTACTTTGGTTGATAGACGTGCTCTTTTCACTATTAATTTTGTTATTGCTTTGTACTTTGGTTAGATAGCGTGTCTTCGTTTACACTTATTAATTTTGTTATTGCTTGTACTTTGGTTAATAGACGTGCTTCTTTAC
>NZ_CM001792.1:631698-757688 GCF_000340475.1 Oceanobacillus kimchii X50 | reverse complement strand
ATAGACGTGCTCTTTTCACTATATTTTTTGTTATTTGCTTGTACTTTGGTTAATAGACAAACTTTATGCACTAATCATTCTTCGATTTTCTTCGAATTTCCATATTTTAAGCTCTGTTGAGCGGGAGTCACCGTTTTCAATTAAAATTAGGCTTACCTATTATCCAAATATAATATTTATGCCCCATAACTATTTGTAGTTGTGGTATTAGATAGAATGTTATATAGCATGGCTGAAGCAACTGTGAGCTCTTACAACAGCTCACAGTTGCTTCTTTAATTAATAGTAAACTATATCAAAACTCTCAGATATGGTATAATAGATAGTCTATGTATATCCTCCAAACCTGTAGCAATAAGCTATCACTTTCTACAAACTCTCACACCAAATCCTAAACAGTCGTTTAAAAAATAAATGAAGGAGGAATTTTATCGAAATGGAGAATTTTACAATTTGGTCGTTAATGATAGATATAAGTATTATTTCTGGATTACTATTAGTTGGGACCATTTTACGTGCAAAAGTGAGGTGGATTCAATCCTTATTCTTACCAGCTAGTATGATTGCAGGATTTCTAGGGCTTGCTTTCGGTCCTAGTGGATTAGGAATTCTACCTTTTTCCGAACAATTCAGCGTTTATCCGAGCTTGTTAATTGCTGTTATTTTTGCAGCAATACCTATCGGGGCTGCAAAGGTACGTTTATCTGAAGTTTTTCATCGTGTACGCAATATGTTTTCATACTCGATGATTCTTACATTATCTATGTGGGGCATTGGTGTTTTATTCGCTATGCTTATTCTTAACCCCATCTTTAATGATTTGCCAAATGGATTTGGATTAATTTTAGGAGCAGGTTTCTTAGGTGGACATGGTACAGCCGCCGCCCTTGGAGAAGGCTTAATCCATGCTGGATGGGAAGAAGCGATGGATCTTGGAATGACATCAGCAACAGTCGGATTACTAGTTGCTGTTTTAGGTGGATTATTTCTTATTAAGCATAGTACAGAGAGTGGAAAGACACAGTTTATTACTAGCTTTAAAGACCTTCCATCTGAATTAAAATCGGGTTTAATGCCAAAATCAAAGAGATTCAATATGGGACAAGAAACGGTGTCCTCGAGTTCCATTGACCCACTGGTATTACATCTGGCTATTATTGCTTTTATCATTGGTATATCTTATTGGCTGACAAATACACTTTCTGATTTAATTCCAGCAATATCCATTCCATTATTTAGTGTTGCATTTATACTCGGTTTATTATTTCAAGCTATCAGTCGACGAATAAAATCAGATAAATATGTTGACGGTCGTGTGATGGAGCGTATAGGAGGTACTGCAACCGACTTTCTTGTTGCTTTTGGTATTGCTTCTATAAATATAACAGTGGTTATGGATTACGCTCTACCACTAATTCTCCTTTTTGCTTTTGGAACATTGTGGGCTTATCTGTTATTCCGCTTTGTCGGTCCAAACATATTCAAAGAATTCTGGTTAGAGAAATCAATTTTTGGTTGGGGTTGGAGTACAGGAACCGTCGCTATGGGACTTGCACTATTACGAATAGTTGACCCCGAACTTAAAAGTCGCACACCTGAAGACTATGCCCTTGCTTATGTAGGTGTGGCCCCGATTGATATTATTATTGTTACCTTTGCTCCAATTCTATTCGCGCTTGGATTCACATGGGCTATACCAGTAGTTCTTCTACTTGGTGCAGCAGCTATTATCGTCATCTACAAAGTCATAGGATTATGGGGACAAGGTAAACATGAGAACACATCAAACTAACGTATTCGACTTGTTTCTTAAGAGTACTATTTTATAAAAGAAAGATAAACCCGAATGAATAGGTTTTGAAACCCGCGTAAGAAATATACTCCGCTTTCCATGGGCGGCTGGTGAGCCTTCGGATGCTCCGCATTCCGGGGTCTCGCCTAGGCCCCTTCCCCATAGGAAGGAGTCTCCGTATATTTCTTACGCTTATTAAGGTTATCATCCGACTCTTGGCAAAACTTATTGTTATGTCCCGTTAGCTTTGAGTTTGATAACTTTGGTTCGTAATTTTATGATTATCTACGATTAAATACGAATCGTTTATAGGATTATTATTCATGAAGCTGGTTAAAATTTCTTGTACTCCTTTTTGAATTCTTTCTTGCGCTTCTACAGTCATACCAGAATAGTGAACAGTAAGTCCAGTCTGTTTAAGCGCTCGCCATGGATGATCTTTTGGTGCAGGCTATGGATACCACACATCACCACCATAACGGATTTTACCTTTATTTACTGCTTCTGCTAGGGCATCTTTTTCAACTATGCCACCTCTTGCGCAATTAACTAAAACCGCATCATCTTTCATTTGGCTGATAACATTTTTATCAAACTTATTCTTCGTATCTTTCGTTAGTGGAGACTGAACAATAACGACATCTGAAGTTTGAATCAACGTATCGAAATCTACATAATCAATTCCAATTTCATTTTCCAAATCTTCTTTTCTATATGGATCATGATATTGTAATTCTACTTCAAACGGTTTCAATCGCTTGGCTGTAAGCTCGCCTATGCGACCCAAACCAAATATACCTACTTTTTTCCCGACAATATCATGAGCTCTAGCACCAACTTTTGGCAAATCCCATTCCCCTTCTACAGCTTGGCGATGACCTTCTTCATAGTTTCTCAAGAGTAATAACGCTTCCATTACATTTTGCTCTGCTACACTTACATTATTACTACCAGGTATTTCAGCTACAGTAATATTTTTTTCAATTGCTGCATCTAAATCAACATGATCCGATCCAATTCCTGCTGTAATAGCTAACTTAAGATTTTTCGCTTTATCAATTCTTTCCTCTGTAACATAAGCCCCGTCGCAAATGCAACATTCCGTGGCGCAGATGTTGATTGGTACATTAAAGCAGATGATTTAGTCTTAAAGGGAAAAGCGGCAACATCGACTAGTAATGTTTCAAAATCTACCCCTGATAAGGAAAAATAATGAAAACTTTTAAGAGACGAGGGAAACGCATTAAAGAAAAAGATGCTTCCCTCGTCTTTCAATTTATATTCTTTGGATTGACTGGTGTATGGCTCGTTTCCTTTATCCCTTTTCATCTGTCATTTTTACTCTCTACCACGTGGCAATTGGATGTGTTTCAAATACACTTTTTTAGCACATATGGATGGGTGACCTTGTTAATCAGTCTTGCCTTAACCGCTGGATGTGCGTATCTCTATTATCGCTATCGGTATGACAAGATAAAGCAAGTCATTCATCGTCAAAAGCTCGCAAAAATGATTCTGGAAAATGGCTGGTACGAAACGAAACAAGTCACACAAGAGGGTTTCTTTAAGGACATTCCATCCAATAAAACTAAGGAAAAAATCAGCCATTTTCCAAAGATATATTACCGATTTGAAAAAGGATTACTTCATATTCAAGTGGAAATTACACTTGGGAAATATCAAGATCAGTTGTTGAATCTTGAAAACAAACTGGAAAGTGGGCTGTATTGTGAATTAGTTTCAAAAGAGTTACACGATTCCTATGTGGAGTATATCCTTTTTTATGATATGAGTGTGAACCGTATTCCGATTGAGGAAGTCATTGCCCAAAATGGCAGCTTAAAACTGATGAAATCACTCTATTGGGAATATGATAAATTGCCGCATATGTTAATCGCCGGTGGAACAGGCGGTGGGAAAACGTACTTTATTTTAACTTTGATTGAAGCCCTACTCAAAACAGACGCAAAATTGTATATCTTAGATCCGAAAAATGCAGATTTAGCGGATTTAGCCACTGTTATGCCAGATGTCTATTATAAAAAGGAAGACATGATGGCATGTATTGACCAATTTTATGAAGCTATGATGGTTCGTAGTGAAGAAATGAAACAGATGAAGGGTTATAAAACAGGAGAAAACTATGCTTATTTAGGCCTATCTCCTCACTTTTTAATTTTTGACGAGTACGTAGCTTTTATGGGAATGCTTGCTTCTAAGGAAAATACAGCGGTGTTAACTAAGCTAAAACAGATTGTTATGTTAGGACGACAAGCTGGCTTCTTTCTTATCCTCGCCTGTCAGCGACCAGACGCAAAATACCTTGGGGACGGCATTCGAGATCAATTTAATTTTCGGGTTGCTTTAGGTCGTATGAGTGAGCTCGGGTATGGAATGATGTTTGGAAGCGACGTACAAAAACAATTTTTCTTAAAACAGATTAAAGGCCGGGGGTATGTCGATAAAGGGGATAATGTCATTTCTGAATTTTATACACCCCTTGTCCCCAAAGGTCACGATTTTCTAAAAGAAATTGGTAAATTAGTGTAATAAAGGCTGCCCAGTGCGGCGGCGTGCGAAGCGAAAGCCGCTGTGCTGGGCAAAGCCTGCGTGGCGACAGCCACGCCTTAACCCCCCATTTCTAACAGGGGGGTAGAAAAACAATAAGAAACTGTTCCAAAAGCTAATAACACCTGATGGCGCAACGGTTTGGAACATACGGAGAAGATGTCAGCTTTTAACCTTTAGTTGACATCTTTTTTAGTTTGGAGGAATGCACATGAACCAAGTACCTTGGTATCAACAATTAAAGGAAAAACGACTGGAATACGGTGTGTCTCAAAATAAACTGGCTGTTCATATTGGGATTTCAAGACAATATATGAGTGAAATCGAAACAGGAAAAGTAACTCCTTCCGATTCACTACAAGCTGCCTTGTTCGATATTTTAGAACAATTTAACCCAGATGCTCCATTAGAAATCTTATTTGATTATGTGCGGATTCGATTTTTAACGACAAACCCGAAACCAGTTATTGAAGATATTTTGAAACTTAAAATGGAATACATGTTACATGAGGATTTTGCATTTTACTCTTATATGGAACAATACGTTTTTGGTGATATTGTGGTCATGGTTTCTCCTGATGAAGACAAAGGCTGTTTACTTGAACTTAAAGGAAAAGGATGCAGGCAATTTGAGAATTTCCTACTAGCACAGCAACGAACATGGTTCGATTTTTTTATGGAAGTGTTTCGTGTTGGTGGAGTTTTTAAACGAATTGATCTTGCGATAAACGATAAAACAGGGATATTGGATATTCCATTTCTGACTAACAAATGTCGTAATGAAGAATGTATCTCTGTTTTCCGTAGTTTTAAAAGCTATCGTTCTGGTGAACTTGTGCAGAGTGAAGACAAGCCTGACATGGGAAATACGTTATATATTGGTTCTTTAAAAAGTGACGTGTACTTTTGTGCGTATGAAAAGGATTATGAACAATACGTGAAATATGGAACATCACTCGAAGATACGGACATGAAAAATCGTTTTGAAATCCGTTTGAAAAATGATCGTGCTTACCATGCGGTTGTCGATCTAATGATGTATGAAGACGCTGGACGGACTGCCTTTTCGATCATTAATCGGTATATTCGTTTTGTCGATAAAAACGAGGAAAAACGTCGCAGTAGTTGGAAAATGAATAAGGAATGGCAACGATTTTTGGATTTGGGTGTGAATAGAAAAATTTCATTAACGACAAAGCCCGAACCTTACACTTTTGATAAGACACTCAGATGGCTAGCTCATCAAGTCGCCCCAACTTGGAAACTAGCGACAAAGATAGATGAACTCAATCAAACGAGTGTAATTAAGGATATGTTGGAACAGACAGAGTTATCCAAGCGCCATCAAAAAATACTCATGCAACAAACCATTCCTATAGAGAAAGTGATTCAACCATCATCAGATAACGAATGATTAACTTATGAAGGGAGAAAATCCAAATGAATTTTGGGCAGAATTTATACAACTGGTTTCTAAGTAATGCACAATCGTTAGTATTAATGGCAATTGTCGTGATTGGAATTTATTTAGGCTTTAAACGGGAGTTTTCCAAATTGATAGGCTTTTTAATTATTGCTTTGGTTGCGGTTGGATTAGTCTTTAATGCGGCCGGAGTGAAAGATGTGTTGTTAAATCTCTTTAATCGAATCATAGGGGCTTAAATTATACCGTTTTTTTGTGGAAGATAAGTGGTCTTCTTATGTTCTGCAAAAAAATGGTGGACCAAACGGTAGTGCGGTAGGGATTAACAAGCCTCATTTGTGTATCAGCAGATAATAAGCTGCTGCTTTTTTTATGGTTATTTTTAATAAAAAGGATGTGATAACCAATGGAAATGCAGGTCTATATAGCTAACCTCGGAAAATATAATGAGGGTGAATTGGTTGGTGCTTGGTTTACCCCACCCATTGATATGGAAGATGTGAAAGAACGTATTGGTTTAAATGACGAATATGAAGAATATGCAATTCATGATTTCGAGTTGCCCTTTGAGGTGGATGAATATACGCCGATTTCTGAAATCAATCGGTTATGTGCAATGGTTCAAGAAATCGAAGGCTCTCCTTTATATGATGCACTATCAGAAGTGCAAGGCTATTGGTTTGATAGTTTGGAAGAATTACTGGAACATCAGGATGACATCATTTGTTATTCTGATTGTGAAAATATGGAAGATGTTGCGAGATATTTGATAGAAGAAACAGGCGTACTTGGGGAAGTCCCTGCTAACTTACAGAATTATATTGATTATAGAGCTTTTGGACTTGATCTTGAAATTGAAGGCAGCTTTCTTGTGACGTCACATGGTGTATTTGAATATGTTCAATAGTTGGAGAAGCAGCTTGTTATTGGACAGGCTGTTTTTTCTATGTGTGAAAGGATGATTCTATTTGAAAAAATTAAAGAGCTACACACGTATTTGGTCGGTAGAAAAAGTCATCTATGCAATTAATGATTTTCCCTTACCCTTTCCCGTAACATTCAATCAAATGTCATGGTTTGTCCTTTCACTTCTAGTGGTGATGTTACTTGGGAATCTTCCCCCACTCTCTTTTATTGATGGAGCGTTATTAAAATATATCGGGATTCCAGTTGGTTTGACATGGTTTATGAGTCAGAAAACATTTGATGGCAAGAAACCGTATAGCTTTCTCAAGTCAGTATTGACATATTGGTTCCGGCCTAAAGTGACTTATGCAGGAAAACCCGTCAAACTTCAACGTGTGAAGGTAAATGAATCCATCACTGCTGTGAGGAGTGAAGTCCATGCGTTATCCGATTAAATACCTTGAAAATAATCTTGTTTTCAATCATGACGGCGAATGTTTTGCCTATTATGAGTTGTTGCCATATAATTATTCCTTTTTATCGGAGGATGAGAAAATACAAGTACATGACCACTTCCGTCAATTAATTGCCCAGAATCAAGACGGCAAAATTCATGCCTTACAGATCAGTACCGCAAGCAGTATTCGTTCGGTGCAGGAACGAAGTAAAGAGTTAGTGACAGGACGATTAAAAGAAGTTGCTTATGAGCGTATTGATGACCAAACGGAAGCCCTTGTTTCCATGATTGGTGAACACCAAGTAGACTATCATTTTTTTATCGGGTTTAAACTATTGCTGAATGAAGAAGAAGTCAGTATGAAAGCAATGGGGAAAAACATCAAAAATTCACTTTCTTCATTTGTCCGTGATGTAAACCATCACCTGATGGGAGATTTTGTTTCCATGCCTCATGAAGAAATCAGACGTTTCTCTAAAATGGAATCTTTACTACAAAACAAAATATCTAGGCGTTTTAAAGTACGCCCTCTAGATAAAAATGACTTTGGCTATCTGATTGAACATCTTCATGAACAAACAGGAATTGCTTATGACGAATATGACTATGCCCTCCCTCTAAAGAAATTAAAAAAGGAAACTTTAGTGAAGCGTTATGATCTGATTAAACCGACTCGTTGTTTGATCGAGGAAAACCAACGTTATTTAAAAATCGAACAGGAAGAACAGACGACTTATGTTTCTTATTTTACCATCAACTCGATTGTCGGTGATCTTGAATTTCCATCCGATGAAATCTTTTATTATCAACAACAACAATTCGATTTCCCAATCGATACGTCCATGAATGTAGAAATAGTCACCAACAAAAAAGCCTTGTCTACCGTGCGAAATAAGAAAAAAGAACTCAAAGACTTGGATAATCATGCCTGGGAATCCGATAACGAAACAGGCAGTAATGTTATCGACGCATTGGAACAGGTGAACGAATTAGAAGACGTTCTCGACCAAACGAAGGAATCGATGTATAAGTTAAGTTATGTGATCCGAGTTTCTGCCCCTAATTTAGACGAACTTAAACAGCGTTGTAATGAGGTGAAAGATTTTTATGACGATTTAAACGTGAAACTCGTTCGTCCATTTGGGGATATGTTGGGCTTACACAGTGAATTTATCCCAGCTAGTAAGCGTTATATGAATGATTACATTCAATATGTTACGTCTGATTTTCTTGCAGGACTTGGATTTGGGGCAACACAAATGTTGGGAGAAACGGAAGGGATTTATTTTGGTTACAACTTAGATACGGGAAGAAATGTCTATCTCAATCCAAGCCTAGCCAGTCAAGGCGTAAAAGGTTCTGTCACCAATGCGTTAGCATCTGCATTCTTAGGTTCACTCGGTGGTGGGAAATCCTTTAGTAATAACCTGCTTGTCTATTATGCGGTTCTTTTTGGTGGTCAAGCTCTCATTGTTGACCCAAAAGCGGAACGAGGAAAATGGAAAGAAACATTGCCCGAAATTGCTCATGAAATAAATATTGTCAATTTAACGAGTGAGGAAAGCAATAAAGGACTACTTGATCCTTTTGTCATTATGAAAAAGAAAAAGGATTCGGAAAGTCTTGCGATTGATATTCTTACCTTTCTCACGGGTATATCGAGTCGAGATGGAGATAAATTCCCTGTATTACGACGAGCGATACGCGCTGTTGGTCAACAAGAGGAACGTGGTTTACTCCTTGTGATTCATGAATTAAGAAGTGATCCCAATCCATTAGCTGGCCCCATCGCTGACCATATCGAAAGTTTTACCGATTATGACTTTGCCCATCTTCTCTTTTCGGATGGAACGGTGAAAAATTCGATTAGTTTAGAAAAACAGTTGAATATGATTCAAGTGGCGGATTTAGTGTTACCAGACGCAGAAACAAGTTTTGAGGAATATACAACGATGGAATTATTAAGTGTCGCCATGTTGATTGTCATTTCTACTTTTGCGTTAGATTTTATTCATTCGGATCGCAGTATTTTTAAAATCGTCGATTTGGATGAAGCCTGGTCCTTCCTGCAAGTTGCACAAGGGAAAACACTTTCTAATAAATTGGTTCGTGCAGGACGTGCCATGAATGCTGGTGTCTACTTTGTTACCCAGAATGCAGATGATCTAACCGACGAAAAATTAAAAAATAATATCGGTGTGAAGTTTGCTTTCCGTTCCAGGGATATGACAGAAATTAAGAAAACTCTTCAATTCTTTGGTGTAGATTCGGAAGATGAATCGAATCAACGACGCTTACGAGAATTAGAAAACGGGCAATGTTTGATTCAAGATTTATATGGACGTGTTGGGATTATTCAAGTCCATCCTGTTTTTGAAGATTTATTTGATGCATTCGATACTCGGCCACCTGTAAATGAAAAGGAAACGAGGTGACAATGTGAACAAACAAAAACTAAAAAAGATAATTTTAACGGTAGTGCTGATTAGTGCTGCCGTTTTCCTATGTCTTCTATTACTTGGTACTTTTGCGCAAGCTGCGGGATTAGTCGATGATACGGTATCAGAAGATAATTTGTATTCTAAATATGCTCTTGACCATTATCAACTCGATTTTTATGTGGATACAGGTTGGGATTGGCTACCGTGGAACTGGAATGATGGAATTGGGAAACAAGTCATGTATGGGCTCTACACGATTACCAATTTTATCTGGATTATAAGTTTGTATTTGTCTAATGCGACAGGCTATTTAATTCAACAAGCCTATTCACTCGATTTTATTTCACAAACAGCGGATGCCATCGGGAAAAACATGCAAACATTAGCCGGGATTACAGCAAGTGGTTTTGGCAGTTCGGGCTTTTATGTAGGTTTTTTGCTTCTTTTCATTTTAGTGATTGGGATTTACGTGGCATATACAGGATTAATGAAACGGGAAACGACGAAAGCCATTCGGGCGATCCTAAACTTTTTAGTCGTTTTTATTTTGTCGGCCTCCTTTATTGCCTATGCCCCAACGTATATTGCTAAAATTAATGACTTTTCGGCAGATATTAGTCAGGCAAGTTTAGATTTAGGTACTAAAATCTTGATGCCTAGCTCTACTAGTCAGGGAAAAGACAGCGTTGATATGATACGGAATAACCTCTTTTCTATTCAAGTGGAACAGCCGTGGATGCTATTACAATTTGATGATTCGGATAAAGAAACGATTGGCGAAGAACGTGTTGAGAGCTTAGTTTCTATCAATCCTGATACGAATAACGGAAAAGATCGTGAAGATGCTGTTAAAGCAGAAATTGAAGATCATGACAATAAAAATTTAACGATTACGAAAACGACCACTCGCTTAGGAATGGTCTTCTTTTTATTTCTGTTTAATATCGGTATCTCCATTTTCGTGTTTCTACTATCGGGAATTATGATTTTCTCACAAATTCTATTTATCATCTATGCCATGTTTTTACCCATCAGTTTTTTACTGTCAATGATACCCACCTTTGAAAACATGGGGAAACAAGCGATTATGAAATTGTTTAATGTGATTATGTTACGAGCTGGCATTACCTTGATTATTACAGTTGCCTTTAGTATCTCATCCATGCTTTACAGTTTAACAACAAGTTATCCGTTTTTCTTGATTGCCTTTTTACAGATTGTGACGTTTGCGGGCATTTACATGAAACTTGGTGACATTATGAGCATGTTTAACCTGCAAAGTAATGATTCCCAACAGGTCGGACGTAAAGTCATGCGTCGTCCTTACCGAATGTTCAATCGGGGTAGTCGGCGATTACAGAGAACAATCGGACGCACCCTTGCAGGGGCGACAGCTGGAGCAACAGTCGGGGCAATGGTTGGAAAATCAAAGCAAACAAAAGGTTCCTTCTCCCCTATTCGACCGTTACAGCGGCTAACATCAACCGCAAAGACCAATAAAGAACGCCAAAATGACAGTACGAAACCAACAACTTTGAGCCAGAAAGTAGGTCAAGTAACAGGAAGAATGCTTGGTGCGAAAAATCAATTCCGTGCGAATATAAAACACCGTAAGGAGCAATTGCATGATTTACCTACTACTGCTCAATATGCGGTGATGCAAGGAAAAGAACAGCTTACAAAACCTGCCCGTGATTTTAAAGAAGGTATGAAGCAAGCAAAGGAAAAGAGACAAAAAACACATGCAGAGCGTCAAGCAAAACATCGTCAAACCATTGCAGATAGGCGGCAAGCATTGGATAAGAAACGTACCCCTTCTCGAAAGACTGCTAGTTATGAACGACCAGTCACGCATGATGTCAATGAATCTGCACATGAAGATAGATTAAAGAACCCAACTGTTCAACAAAAAGAAAAGACAAGACCTGTCACAAAAAGCGAGCATATGAAGCAATTCAAATTACAACGACAGTTATCGAGCCCAGACAGAAAAGAGTATTTTACAGATAATCCCAAACAACCTGTTAAAAAAGAAAACCGATCTCCTAATGAAGAACGTTCTCGATCAAAAAATAGTCGGACAATCATCGAGCGTCCTTCTAAACCGTTGAAACGTACAAAACAGAAACAAATCACTAAGCGTCCAATCCATGCTGTTAGGAGGAAACGCTAATGAAAGCCATGAGATTAAAGGTCATGTTAATTACTGGGGGATTAGGCTTTCTTGCCTTTTAGGATTGTTAGCATTTGTAGCTATTTTTATATCGAATGAAGAACATTCATCAGAGCGTGGTGATTTCATTCATGATATAGACAGCATATCGGTAACCGCCGATGTGTTAAAACATCAGCCAATGGTAGAAAAATATGCACAAGAATACGGAATTAGTGAATATGTCTCTACCCTACTTGCCATTATCCAAGTAGAGAGTGGTGGAAAACTTCCAGATGTGATGCAGTCAAGTGAATCTTTGGGACTTCCACCCAATTCTTTAGATACCGAAGCTTCAATTAAACAAGGAACTAAATACTTTTTAGATTTGCTGCGTTCCGCAGAAGCGAGTGGTGTCGATAAGAATACAGTCATTCAAGCATATAACTATGGCGGTGCTTTTATTGATTACGTTGCAAAAAGAGACACACAATATAGTTTTGGACTGGCCGAAAGTTTTGCGAAAGAACGTTCAGGTGGTAGCAGAGTCACTTATTCAAATCCAATAGCCATAAAGAAAAATGGTGGTTGGCGTTACCGTTATGGCAATATGTTTTATGTCGATTTAGTCAGTCAATATTTTATATCGCCTCAATTCGATGATGAAATGGTTCAGATTGTTATGAATGAAGCTTTAAAGTATGAAGGGTTCCCTTATGTTTTTGGGGGAGATAATCCAAATACTTCTTTTGATTGTAGCGGATTAACACAATGGAGTTATCGAAAGGCGGGTATTAACTTGCCCCGAACAGCGCAGCAACAGTATGACGTGACCGAGCATATACCCTTGTCTGAAGCAAAAACTGGTGATTTAGTATTCTTTCATTCCACATATAATGCAGGAACCTATGTCACTCACGTTGGGATCTATGTTGGGAACAACCAAATGTATAATGCTGGCGATCCAATCGGTTATGCAGATTTAACTACTGCCTATTGGCAAAAGCACTTAATTGGAGCTGGACGTATTAAACAATAGAAAGGTTTGAATCAGATGAGAAGATTTTTTAAAAGAAAAGAAAAACAAACGACCGAAACAAAATCCAGAAAAATAAAAGTACGGACTGTCGGTACACGTAAAAAAACAGTAACTCTTTTATGGATATTACTTATTGGTAGCCTAGCCTTTGGAATCTATAAAAACTTTACAGCAATTGATCAACATACCGTTCATGAAAGAGAAATCATTGAAACCAAGATCATGGATATGAATGCGATTGAGAGCTTTACGAAAAACTTTGTGAAAGATTACTACACATGGCAAAATGAAAAAGATTCCATTGAACAACGGGTGGAAAAGATCAGTCAATATTTGACAGAGGAATTACAAGCATTAAATACCGATACCGTAAGAGACGATTTTCCTACTAGTTCCAGCGTAGGTAATATTGATATCTGGTCAGTGTCACCAGAAAATGATAATACCTATGCGGTTGTTTATTCGGTAGATCAAAAAATTATGGAAGATAAAAATAGCAAAATGGTCCGATCCACCTATCGAATCTTATTACATCAAGATAATGTAGGAAACTTAGTAATTATACAAAGCCCTACCTTGTGGAGCTTACCGAATAAATCAGATTATGAGCCACAACAACCTGAAAGTAATGGAACAGTTGACTCTGATACGGTGCAAGAAGTGACAGAGTTTTTGGAGACATTCTTTACATTTTATCCGACTGCAACAGAACAGGAACTTGATTATTATGTGAAAAATAATGCTTTACCACCGATTGGTAAGGATTATCTATTTTCAGGGTTAGTCAAGCCAGTATTCCAGACAATAGAGAACCAAATAAAAGTATGGGTTACTGTTAAATATATTGACGAAGTAACAAAAGCCACACAGTATTCGCAATATATACTCACGTTAGAAAAAGATACAAATTGGATGATTGTCGAGTAAAAATGATTTAGTTTATTTACTGTAGCTTTAGAATAAAGGTTTGATCAATTGCTCCGGTAGACATTCCAGCTTCAGATGCAATTCTTCGGATAGATGCTTTTTCAATGCCTTCCGTTTCAATAATTTTCCAAGCTGTTTCAGCGATCGTTTTTCTTTTGTGATCATGATCAACTATTTTCGGCACTCAAATCACCTCTTGCTTTTATTTCGCACACTGTGTTATTATCATTTCATCACAGTGTGTGAAATAAATAAGGGGGGGTGTTTAAATTCTTGAAATCACTTATTGGAACATTAAAGCGGATGGGCATTATAAAAGTGGTGAAATAGGACCTTCTTGAGCAATTAAATCATTTGTAATGGTACATTAAACTTCCTTTTTAACCGAACAAGTTTATTAAATGGTTTTGTAAACAGTTTGGGAGATAAGAAAAGGAATCTTAGAAATGAAACGAAGATAGTCATGGGGCAATGCCTACTTTTTTCAGGGAAAGGAGATTGAAATAGATGGATCTTCATTACGAAATTAAAGGAAGAGGAAAGCCAGTTATACTACTTCATAGTGGAGCTATGGATTCACGTGACTGGGAATTCATCACACCACATCTTTCAAAGTCGTTCAAAGTAATCACTCTTGATGTCCGGGGTGCAGGGAAGTCACCTGTTCCGAATGAACCCATTGATTATGTTAAGGATCTTAGAAAACTCTTGGATCATCTTAAAATTAAGAAAGGTGCCCTCGTTGGACATTCCCTAGGTGGACAAATTGCAACTGATTTTACTCTGACCTATCCAAAAAGGGTGTCTCAACTGGTATTGGTCGCTCCAGGCCTGTCGGGGTTTAAATTTTCTTCCGAACATGCGGAATTAGAGAGCCGAGTTTCTAAAGTTGCACCAGATGTCGAGAAAATGACTAATATAATATTAAGCGAGCCTTCCTGGAGCGTTTCTTTTGGAAAAGCATACGATTTATTGCGCGAAATGATGATACACAATATTCAAAAGACTTTTGATTGGAAAACATTCGAAACTGTTTCCTCCAATTCAGCAATGGAAAGATTGGGAGAAATTAAAACGAAGACACTTTTTATCATAGGCGAGAAGGACTCAGGAGATCTCTTTAAAATCGCACAATTATATAAGGAAGCTCCCAATATTAACTTTGTGCGTATACCTGGTGCTAATCACATAATCACTTTGACCCACCCTGAGGAAGTTTCCGACCATATCAGTCTTTTTTTGAGCTTACCAGAATGGTAATCAGAAATGACATCTTATCACCATAGACAAATAATTCTAAACCACTTGCGCCAAAACTAGCAAAATCTAAGGTTTTCCATTCACCTGATTCTGTATTTCATTAACTATATCTATGATTTTTATATTTTCTTCATTGAAGTTTTTAAAATTTTTATCATACACAATAAAATAGAGTGCCATTACCCCTGTTCCAGTCAATGAATCCATGGGGCTGTCTCCACCTAAAGAATATTGATAACTTATGACACCTTCACGTCTTGATATCAGTTGGTGAGAAATTAAATGACAAAAGTAATGGCTATTCTCAAACAGCATGACTAGAGCCAGTGGTACCACTGGTTCTCTTTTATACATTAAAAGAGATTAAAGGATTTCCTATTAATAAGGGGTGTTTATGAATGCTCGAAACTATCACGGTTTTCATGCTGTTGGAATAAAGAAAATTATTGAGGAAGCAAATGTAGCTACTATGACGTTATACAAAACCACTTTACATCGAAGGAACAACTAATCGAAAATGATGCTTTTATTAGAAGGGCAACTTCGATGGCAGAAACCGTTGGATCCTAATAAGCAGAAACATGCCATTCATATGTTGAAATCACTTTTAAAAACATGGGACAAGTAGTTGCAGGTCTATGTAAATATCATATATTACCAGAAAAGCCAGTCAATTATTAAGGAGGTGAAAATTAAGTCATATTATTACAAAAAGGAAGGTGAGGTTCAAGCGGAAAAAGTTAAAGAATATCGTGTTGTGGATTTAAAATAAAGTTTAACCGTTTTGAAAAAAGTTGCACTACAATAGATTGACTTTTAATTTAAGAGGAGGAACTTTGATGAAAAGAAAAATGATACGTAATCTGTCTTTAGCTTTAATAGCCCTAGTAGGATTTTTCTCTTTAGTTTTTAGTTTTGAAGGTAGAACAAATGCAGCTAGTTTAACATCGAATCCAGATCAGGATCTAAAAGTTGACACAGTAGATGGAATAAAATATGCACCAGATAAACATAAAAAAATTGTTGGAATGGTAGTTGAAGCAACTAATCAAGGAGAAAAGGTACACGGCTTCTCAACTCCAGAAAAATATGAAGCATATCATCAAAAAGTTACAGAGGGATTATCTAGTCAGTCAATAGGTATAATGGCAAGACCAACTTATTTATATGAACATACTTCGGGTCATGGATATGGAAGATCATTAATTGCGTATCCTGGAACTCAGGTCACTTCTCTGAGTACTGCATGGGATAACAGAATATCTGCTGTATCTGTAGCTCCTGGTTCTTGGATTAGGCTCTATCAAAATCGTTATTATGGTGGTCGTTATTTAACTCTTGTAAGTTATCCAAACAAATACTTTACCACCAATTTAACTTCTTGGGGAATGTCTGGTACTACTTCTTGGAACGACCAAGTCTCATCTTATCGAGTTAGATGAGAAAAACGGTAATGTCCACGAAAAAAGGGAATCTTAAAACAACCATTCAACATTTCTGTGTTTGGATGGTATCACAAACTCACAGTCCTAATTATTGATCTTAGTTCAAAAAACAGGCTACTTTGTGAATAATCAGTCACCTAAAACTTCTAGAGTAAATTATTATTTGTTTATTTAACCAGAGCAAAGAGGAATATGAAGTTTAGAAAAAACTGGGACATTATGCATCATGATCGAAAGGGTTTAATGTCCTTCTATGAGCCTAATTTCTCAATTTTAATGTTGAGAAATTAGGCTTTTATATTTACTTAATGCAAAATAGCGTTTAAATGGTGTGCAATATATCTCCTAAAGTGACATTCTAATGTTCTTGGTCCACCTGGTAAAGCGACAAAGCCATCTGCAAGCTCTGTTTTCCCAATTCTTGAATATCGCTGCCCTGCCACTTGTTTATCATCATGTCCTAAAAAAGAGTTCTCGCATAAACAGTGAATGAATGTATTCCAATTGTTTCTTATCATTAATCTATCAATGGTTATAAGGCTTTCCCATAAGGAATTTGTAAATTTCACCCCTTCTTCTCATCGACTGAGTTTGCCCTTCTCATAATTTCCTGTACTATTGAAGCTTTTGCATCCGCATAGTCTTGGACGTGTTTCCATTTACGGTGAGCTAAGTTACACTTTACGCTTGCATACTTATCTCGATCGGAATGGTTAATTCTTAGCCAATTACGAAATCGCAACATTCGGTCGATTTCAGATGAGCCTTTACTAAATACGTGTAAATTAATATCTGTATCGGGACCTTTAAAAAGTCGGTGTTGAAACCAATCTGGTTCTCGAATACGTAAAGTGTAGCCAGCTTCCTCCAAGTCAGGAACATAAGCACTTTCGTCAGCAGAATCCTTCACAACCAATAGAATATCAATAATTGGCTTAGCACATAAACCTGGCACTGAAGTTGATCCAACGTGCTCCAACTGAAGTACCTTTTTACCAAGTATGGAATAAATTCTTTTAGCCTCTCGGTCAAATAACTTCGGCCATTTCGGATCATAGTCAAGGAGTGTAATTTGTGCATTGTGAGGTTTTAGCTCTCCAACCATTACTTCTTGAAGTTTTTCTTCATTTTTAGATTTTAAATTATCGTGCATCAAAGTCAATTAAATCTCCCTCCATTTCGATTCAACCGAAGCTCCCTTTTCAATTGCATTCTTTTCACCCGCAGCATACACATCGTTTACCGTCATATCCCATTTTGTTAGAACTCTAACTTTTTCTGCAACAGGGATAGGATTAACAATTTTAAATGTTTTATTAGTAGTAACTTCTCTATTCTTTTTCAAAATATAAGGAGTTTCCCAATTGTAATCGCAAGCATCACGGAATAATTTTTTTGTTAGAGCACATCCTTCTAAAGTTGGAAGGATGCTGTAACATGTATCTTGAAACTGTCCAGAAATGAAGAGCATAAAGTTTAGGATTGTTCTGTTCCCAAGCCAGAAGATACCCAAGTTGCTCCCAACAAGATAAACCATCCTCTTCTTTCGCTCCACACTCTATACAAAAGCCATCCTTCATGATTGTATCAATCAAGGGAATCCTCCTTTCTTTGGCTTTGTTCTGTTACCAATTTTTTTACGTTGCTTATTCGTATTTATTTAACCTATTAAAGAATACTCCTCCTTTAATTTAGCAACCATCATTCAACATACATTTATTCCACACTATTTTCCGATTACCCTTTTTTTCTAAAAAACAAAATCTACTAACTCATCGAATAATATTGATAAATGATCAACTAACTCAATTGACTTTCATTGCAGAGTGTTTCTAAATGATAACGGATTACTTCCTTCACCTTATCTGGAGAGTAGACGTCAGGTCTTAACAGAGCATGAATGGACAATCCATCAATTAATGCCGCTAGCCTACTCTTTTCTAATTTTACATTAGTTGAATCAGATAAAATCCCTTGTAGAACTAATATCTCGATCATTGAACTTGCTAATTCATACATACCGTTAGTCATTTCATCTTTTTTTTCTTTTAAAGTATCACTTGTAAGTGACTGAAGTGCAAGGATCCACCAAACACTCGTTTCGATTTTCTTTTCTTCATCAATTGGAATAAGCTCTAATAAAACTTCCGCAACCGCCTGCAATGGATTGTCTGACCAACTTTTACTTTGAGAACGTTTTTTCCCTTCTTCCAGATAATAATCCATGATAAATAATAACATTTCATCCTTAGTTGAAAAATAATGTCTTAACGCTCCAGCAGACATGCCTGCTTCAATAGCAACTCTTCTTATAGATGCTTTTTCGATTCCCTCTTTCTTAATAATACTCCAAGCGGCCTCAGCAATTGACTTCCTCTTTTTTTCATGATTAACAATCCTTGGCATAAAAAATCACTTCCTTTTCTTAACACAGTGTGTTATTATAATTTTAACACACTGTGTTATTTAAATTATAACATATAAAAAGGAGAGACTCTATATTTGATCGAAAGTATTGAAGCATTAATGCCTTCTTCATCAATAGACACATCGATAGCTTTGCTAATTATTTCTATTTGCGCATTAATTGATATATTAAGTCCTGGTGTACTTGCTGTAACAGCCTATTTATTATTGACACAGCCTAATCAATTATCTTCTCGCTTGCTTGTTTTTTTGTTTATTACGCAGTTTGGCTACTTCATAGTGGGCTTATTCCTATACTTTGGTGGAGATTCACTATTGAAAGGAATCGGAAAATTATCTGAATTTGACTTTATCAATTGGTTTTATCTCCTTTTTGGAGCAGTTATTGTTCTAATTAGCTTCTGTAAACCAAATGATAATACAAAAAAACGTTTAATTTCATTTATACCCCAAAAAACAACGATGAAAGGGATGATCATGTTAGGTATCATTGTTTTTCTAATTGAATTTGTAACTGCGTTGCCTTACTTTTATTCCATTTTGTTAATGAATCACCTAACAATTGAGCCTTCCTCTTCTATCTTTATTATAATTGGCTACAATCTTGTAATGGTGCTTCCTTCTCTTCTTTTGTTAGGGGTTAATATTATGTTTAAAGAGAGACTGCAACAATTTCTAAATAAAATTAGATCAAAATTAAATGAAGCTCCGATTTCCTCACTGTTGGTAGCGATAGGAGTAGTAGGTGCAGTTTTTTTCAATATCGGTCTTAGAGGAATATTAAATTAAAAAATTATTAATGAGGTGTTCATCATGAAAGAAATAATCAGTGGACTTGGTCTACTTTTTGTTATACAGGGAGTAGGCGGATTAATTAATCATTTGACTAATGGTGGAAAAAGCTGGTTTTTGGTAAATTATATTAATGCGTTTCAGGGATTTGAAATTGTTATGGACATTATTTTTATTGTAGTTGGTGGGGTCATAAGTTTAGCCTCTTGGAAAATAGGCGGATCAACTAAAAGAGAAAATTAAAATATAGAGCAAATAGGACGGTTTATACATAGCCGTCCAGTTTGGCGGATGCTCCGTTGAAATATATTTTTAAATGTTTATAGAGAGGAACATAAGAATTATTATGAATTCAAGACATATAGGGAGCTTGTCTCCCCAAAAGGAAGAACGATTATATTTTATTGATAATCTAAGAGGAGCTCTTACAGTGTTGGTTGTGTTTCATCATTTGGTGTATTTTTCCATCTATAACGAGGTATTAACACAAGGGTCTATTGGGGTTGTAATGGGCCTTCTATTTCTTGCTTTTAACCAGACTTTCTTTATGGGGACATTTTTTCTTATTTCTGGTTACTTTGTCCCTTTATCTTTTGAACGAAATGGGGCAACTCGGTTTATCAAGGATAGATCTATCCGATTCCTAATCCCATTTATCTTCTATATTTTCATTCTTAGCCAAGTTCAAGCAATTGAAGCCTATATACTTAACCAAAAGCCATTTACATGGCAAACCTATTTTTCACATTTAACTTACGGCCCGATGTGGTACGTCGAGCTACTTTTCGTATTCGTTTGTTTATACGCAGTCTGGGCGAAGTTTATGAGTAAAAATAAGCTATCAGTAGTTCGGCAGAGTACGCCACCCACCTACAGGATGTTTACAGTCTTTGTAATGATATTAGCAGCAGGATACTTCACCATAAGACTGTGGGTTCCTGCTCTTGATTTACCCGGTGGATCTCCCGAGGTTCAATCATTTGTTGGACTTTTTACAGCAAGCGGCTATGATCTCCCACAATATGTCGGGCTATTCATTTTGGGTATCATCGCTTACCAACGTAATTGGTTTCGAAATACTCCTGATTCTATGGGGAGGGCGGGTTTTGGAATTGCAATTGGAGCATCGATTCTTCTTCTACCCTTAGTCTTGATATTTGGGGTAGACGGATTACAGTTTTCTGGCGGCTGGAACTGGACATCTTTGGTTTATTCTCTGTGGGAAGCTCTATTTTGTGTTGGCGTCATTCTCGGATTAATCATATTCTTTCGCGAAAGAGTTTTTCATCAAGGAAAAGGTTGGAGCTTCTTGTCAGCCCATTCTTTCGTGATTTACATCATTCATATACCGATTATCGCTATTGTTATTGCTGGATTGAAGGTCATCCACTTTCCACCATCCTTCATGTTTCTAGCTATGATTCTGATCACGTTACCACTTTGCTTCTTGTTAAGTTATATAATTAAGCAGATTCCCTTTGCGTCAAAGATTCTTTAGGATGGTGAATATTAAAGAAAAAAAGAGGATACGACGATAACTATAAATGATGTTTTAAATATGTACACTTTTGATTGTAAAATGATGTACAGAAATGACTTTTAATGATTTGTCAATCAATATGCGAACTTTACATGGAGCCCCTGTGGACATGATTGACATGCCAGGAAGCCAGGCCCTACAGAGTCTGGCATAGCTATCAGGCTATCATGTCCACTTCTCCATATAAAGTTTTTAAAGCACTATAATCAAAACTGTACATTCTTATCCAATCGTTTTTGTACATTGTTAGAGTATCATTTATAGATAACCATATCTGCCCTTATGCTTCTCAAAAATAGAACTAATGAGCCTTTTCCACTTGGAATTTTTATCTGAGTGCTCAAAAGTATTAATTTTATAATAATAAGTGTTACGTGGAATACCGGAAATTTTGAGTAATGTCTTCACAGGATAATCGTGCCTTAGCTCATATATTACTTTTACTTTTTGTTTTGTCGTAATTTGTTTTCTTTTTGAACTAAGGCTTTCCACTTTTTTAAATAGAATTTTCCATTTAATAATATGTATAAATTTTTACTCCCACCTGGCTTATGTTCAGTTGGGCTTTTTTGTATTTAATGAATATTTTTTAAAATATTGCTTTTATTTTTGGCATTTCATAAAAAATCTTGTTGAAGGTTATGAAAGGGGAAATCATCACCCACCTTTGCAGTTGCGAAGGGAGAGGAAATGCATGATAGAACCAGATCGTACCGAGTGGCAAATTCGCTGTGCATTTAATGCCTTTTGTAAACGTGTATTGAAGAATGAAGCAATCAACATTTATAACGAAAGGCAACAACGTCTAACAAAGGAGATGACATTTTCGGATCTCACACCACAAGAAGAAAATCAACTCTTTACCTTAGATCATCAATATGAAGGAGAAGAAGGACAAAGTTTTCAAGTGGTTGGAAAGAAAATAACTCCGAAATTACTCGCTGAAGCGTTGCGTACTTTGCCAATAGAAAAGCGTAAGACAGTCCTACTATACTATTTTTTTGATAAATCAGATGTAGAAATAGCCGAACTACTAGAGATTCCTCGTAGTACGGTTCAGTATAGACGGACAAGCTCTTTTAAAAGGTTAAAGCGATTTTTGGAGGAACATGCAGATGACTGGGATGATTGATGCTAACACAAAAGACAACGAATGTGGCTTATTACCTTATCCAATTATTTTAGCTGCAAATAAGGGTGATCCAGAAGCGATGAATTACGTTATTTTGCATTATGGAAGCTATATGGCAAGTTTGTCTATGCGTAAACTTTATGATGAGCGTGGTAATACGTATTGGGGCATTGATGTAGACACACATGATCGTTTACGTTCGAAGCTTATGCAGGGCATTTTAGCTTTCAAGATTTGATTACATGGTTAAGTTTTCCCTTTCACATATATTGTTCTTTGACAAAGAAAGCACGGAAGATAACGCCGTGCAGTATAGACCGAAAATCAGATACGTTCTACTGATGATGAGCCACTTGATTCATACGCCATGACTTTCGATAGAAACGAGCGATTATCTATGAGTCTAATACAATCGTGGTGGATTGCTGGCGATAACCCATCAGTATGGATAATGATACTCCTCTACCGTCATGGTTCGAACGTTCAAAGCGTCGCAAGCTATGAGTAGAGCTGGAAGGAATACTTGCAGGGGTGAAATTCCCGTGGAGCTGTACCAACAGCCGTCTGATTTTTAATTAATTATAGGGGGGCGTGTTTTTTGAAACAGGATTTGATTCTTTATAGTATACAAATTGCTATGTTAAAACAACTGCTAACCCGTAATTTGATTACCAAGAAAGAATATTACATGGTTAAAAATAAATTAATGAAAGAATATGGCATTATTTCTGATATTACAGACTGAATTGTGTTTCTATTGGCGATACATTTTGTATAGGAGTTATCATATTTCCAATCATTCGATTTTTTGTTGTTAGAAGATTTAAGGATGTTCAATTTGATCTTCAATAATATAATCGGTCTAGATTCCAGAGTAATGAGGATTTTTTTAACAAAGGAATACATGAAAAAACACCTCCCGAACCGAACATTCGAGAGATGTTTCGCCCTTATTTGTTTACAATGCGATTGTACGTATTAACAGTTAATACGTAATAGACTGCATAGATAATAACAAAGAAGACTATAGCCATTAGAATAGGGAAAATAAGATTGATTCCAATGAGATTAGAAATAAAGTTGCTAGTAAAGTACAATGCCACACAACTGTGCAATGTTCCTATGGTTAGTGGCAATCCAAATACAAATAATGACTGCCTTTTGATTGATTTACGTATATCCTTTTTATTGACACCGATTTTTCTAAGGATTTCATAGTGTCCTTTCGCCTCATTCGCTTCTGTTAACTGTTTGAAATAAATGATACTTCCAGTTGCTGCTAAAAATACTAGCCCCAAAAATCCGAAAATAAAGAGAGTAATTGCGTTTCCTTCTTTACCTTGCTTATACTCCGTATAAAATGATGAAGAAACTTGAAAATCGTTTCCAACCAGTTTATTTACTTTCTTTGATGTGGCTTGTGCCGTTACTTCATTTTCCACTTCATACACTTTATAAGTTAATGGAGCCTCTTTTTTGGCTATCTCAGCAAACATTTCGTTACTGACTACTAGAAAGAAATCGGGATAATCGAAAGGTAGCACATTACTTTCAACCATATGAACAAATGGCAGTTCGCTGCTTCCTTGAGGCAATTGAATCGTTATATTTTCTCCTTTAAAAACCGACTTCGTATATTCAGTAAACCTTGGCTGGATTACTGCTGCTTGATTTCCTGATAGTGAGACTGTTTCATCCTTATTTAAAGCATTCGCTACTTTATTAAATGTACTTTCTGAGATTAATTTCACAGGATTTATGTCATAATCCAGTTGAAATGAGAGTATTCCTTTTACCTGAATGACGGGTATGTCTAGTTGGGCTTTTATTGGATGTCGATGATCTGCTTTTATTATGCTCTCCACCTGCGAATCAAATTCTGGACCTTTTGACAAATGCGAATAGCTGAATGGAACAACTTCCTTAGCTCTTTTTTCGTTGCTGTAATACCCACTGTAAGTTGCACCTAAGAAACAGATCGTAGCAGCACTCAACAATGCAATGACTGTAAAGGTACGTGCATTCCCTCTAATACGAAACAGTAAACGAGATGTTTCAATTATTCTAGTTCCTCTGTAATAACGCGACTTATTTTTTTGTGATAATCTTAATAAATAGACCGTTACAGATCGAAAAAATAAATGGGTGCCAATGACGAGAGCAACAAAAGCAATACCATAATTTTTTATTAAATATTCCGTAGTAAATTCGTCAGGAAATGGTTTTAATATCAGCCAGTAACTAACGACAAGAAATATAACTCCGATAACAGCCGTAATAAGTGAAACCTTTGGAATTTGTTCTCCTTTTTTCTCATCATAGAATAATTCGATTAATGTAAAACGATAAATCAAACGGTAACCTTGAACGGAAGTGAATAAAATAATGACCATAAAGACTATGACTGTTTGGGTAATCGCTAGAATGGAAATACCGAAGTCCACCTCGGCAATTGAACCCATAAGTTTTATTAAAATCATTGCAAATAATTTGGAAAGTAAGGTTCCAAGAATAATTCCAATAACTATTGCAATGATTCCCATAATCAAATTTTCATAAAACAACATTTTTGCAATGGTTTTCTTGCGTAAACCAAGTATGGCGTACAATCCGACTTCTTTCTTCCTTTTTCTTGTGAAGAATGAATTGGAGTACAAAATAAAGATTGCTACGAATAAAATTAAGATAATTGATGATACCCCAAACATGAAACTCATTGTATCCGACAATTCAATGCTTTCCTGAATTTTTTCGCTATATTGCAAGGAAGTGAACGTATAATAAATAACCATGCTGAAGACGAGTGTAACAAAATAGACAAAATAATTATTGAAATTACCTTTAATATTTTTCCTTGCTAAACTAAATAACGTCATTTGCTCCACCCCCCAGTGCGGATAGAACATCCAATACCTTGTTGAAAAATTCTTTGCGGGATCTTTTCCCTTTTACAAGTTCTGTGAAGATTTTACCGTCTTTAATAAATAGGACGCGATTACAATAACTTGCCGCATAAGCATCATGGGTAACCATTAAAATTGTTGCCTTGTCTTGTTCATTAAGATCCTTTAAACTTTCTAATAAGTCTGTTGCTGATTTCGAATCCAACGCACCTGTTGGTTCATCTGCCAATATTAGGTTTGGCTTTGAAATAATCGCGCGTGATGCTGCCGTGCGTTGCTTTTGTCCCCCAGAAATTTGGTACGGGTACTTATTTAAAATGTCGCGAATGCCAAACTTATCTGCCACTTCATCTGCTCTTCGTTCCAATTCCTCAACGTTCAATTTTGCCAAGGCTAACGGCAAGATAATATTTTCTTTCACAGTTAGAGTATCTAATAAATTATAGTCTTGGAAAAGGAAACCAAGTTTGTCACGGCGAAAGGCAGATAATTGCTCTTCATTCATCTTTGTCAAATTGATTCCGTCAACCACGATGTCACCAGCAGTCGGCTCGTCAATTGTTGCCAATATATTTAGTAAAGTTGATTTACCAGCACCCGAGGGACCCATAATACCGACGAATTCACCTTCCATGACGGTTAAGTCTATATCCTCCAAAGCTGAAAATACATTTCCCTTTGCACCATAGACTTTTTTTATTTGTTTTGCTTCGACAATAGTTTTCATATTTAAATCCTCCATTCAGAATAGTTTTGTTTTATGTTTTTATTTTACAATAGCTGCTCTTTATATAAACTTACAGCTTGATCTCGTAACCTTACATTTTCGTCACATTGATAAAAAATATATTAAACACGATGTTTTCTTTGTATGTTGGTCGATATTCAATTAATATGATGTTACAGAAGGATGATTGTTTGGAGGGAAGAGGAATGAAAATCATGATTGTGGAAGATGATTTGACCATTCGTGATATGGTAGGGGAAGCATTAGAAAAGTGGGGTTTTGAAACCGTTAAGATCGAAGACTTTGACCAAATCATGCAGGTATTTCTTAATCATGATCCTCACCTAGTCATCATGGATATCAATTTGCCATCGTTTGACGGATTTTACTGGTGTAATAAAATCAGAGAAATTTCAAAGGTCCCTATGATCTTTCTCTCTTCCCGTGATACACCAATGGATATAGTGATGTCGATGAACATGGGAGGAGATGATTATATTCAAAAACCTTTCCATATGGATGTATTGATTGCAAAAATAAATGCACTCCTTCGCAGAACGTATTCCTATATGGAAACACAGTCTCAGACAATGGAACATGATGGAATTATATTAAATCTTGAAAACGGAGAGGTCTTACATGGAGATCGAAAATCGGAACTCACGAAAACAGAATTTCTTATTTTAAAAATTCTTATGAAAAATAAAGGAATCATCGTCAGTCGTACGAAAATGATGCGTAGCCTTTGGAAGAATGAAAATTTCGTGGACGAAAATACATTGACGGTTAATATTGCTCGCCTGCGTAAAAAACTTGTTGAACTTGGAAAAGAACACTTTATTACAACTAAGAAAGGACAAGGTTATATAATTCAATGAATTTCTTTCATTACTTAAAAGATAAACGGAATTTCTTTATATTAAACATGATCATTATGTTCTTTGTTTCTTTGATGATGATTGTGAGCACAGATTCCAGAAACGCTGTAAGTAATATCGTATATACCAATATGGTTATCTTTTTTATTGTAGCTATATACGTAATCATCGAATACTATTACAATAGAGAATTTTATCGGGAATTAAATGATGTGGTTGAAAGTAATCATGAAGAATTTCTCGCAACTCTGCCTAAACCGCGAAACGATGAACAACTGTTATATCTTGAGTTATTAAAAAAAGTAAATAGTGTGCATGGCGATCAATTACAAAAGTTGTATAACGAAAAAATGGATCATCAAGACTTTATTACATCTTGGATTCATGAAGTCAAGGTTCCGATTGCGGCAGGTCGCTTGCTTATGGAAAACAGTAATGGAAGAACTGTTGAAAACCTTGTGGACAAGTTTGAAGATGAGTTGGATAGAATCGAAAATTACGTGGAGCAGGCTCTTTATTATTCTCGCATTGATTCTTTTTCCAAAGATTATTTTATTTCCGAGGTAGTGTTGGATCAAGTCGCTAAAAATAGTGTAAAGAAATTTGCCAAATCTTTTATTAACAAGCAAATTCGTTTTCATATGGACAATATTGAACAGGTTGTCCATACCGACAGTAAATGGCTTGGTTTTATTATGGATCAAGTTTTTTCAAATTCTTTAAAATATACAGGTGAAGGCGGGGAAATCTCCGTACAATTTGAGGAAGATCGAAAAGAAAAGCGGCTACAGATTCAAGATACAGGCATTGGAATTAAGCCAGAGGATATCAGCCGCGTATTTGAAAAAGGATTTACAGGATCTATTGGGAGAAGTCATGCCAAATCTACCGGTTTAGGTCTCTACCTTGCAAAAGAAATGGCTCTTAAATTAGGACATGACCTTTCCATTCATTCAGAAGATGGGAAATATACGAAGGTCATCATCCACTTTCCAAAAATCAGAAATTATTATCATCTATAAGTATAATGGTGGGGTTAAAGAAATTGGTTAATCGGAAAATAAGTATCAAATTAAAGGTGTTCGAGTAGAATAATGTTTATCGTAAGGCTTAATAAATATTAAATAATATAGTCAATAGTAAGTGCATTAATTGATAAAAAATGAGTAATTGAAAATAGCTATAACCAGGTTTTTATTATATTTTGATCGAATTTTTCAAAAATTGTTCTATTAATACCACGATAAATCAAAGTTATATGTCCTCTTTTTATCTCCAGTTCCAAGTATGGGAAATATTATCCATGGTTTCACCATGCATATGCAATGACTTTTGAAATCAACTGAGGCTCAAACACTTTATTTAAGATTTTTATTTGGTTATATTTTTATGTTCTTACTATTTTATTTAGCTGGACCTTTCAAGTTTCATTACGGTTAACAGATAAGAAATGATTTTAAAAAACTTTATTTTTGTATTATTCATTATTATGTTCGATCAGTTTTTATGTGAATTGTAATAAAATAGAGTTTGACATTTAAAGTATTTCTTGTTTTGGTCCTTAATATTAAATATTAAAAATGATTCTACCTAACTGTTAATATTCAGTTGGGTTATTGTTTTTTAAAAACTTTTTCTCTGATTTTTGGCATTTTACAAAAAAACTTGTTGAAGGTAATGAAAGGGGAAATCATCAAGACGTTTTTTGGAGGAGCATGCAGATGAATGGGATGATTAATACTAATACGGAAAGCAATGAGCGTGGCTTTTTGCCGTATCCAATCATTTTAGCTGCAAATAAGGGTGAGCTAGAAGCAATGAAAGTAGTTGTTCTACATTATAGAAGCTATATGACAAGTTTATCCATGCGTAAGCTCCGTGATGAACAAGGAAACACTTATTGGGGCATCGATGAAGATACACGCGAACGCTTACGAGCGAAGCTTATGCAATCTGTTTTAGCTTTCAAAATTTGAATACAGAATGGTTAGGTTTTCCCTTTCATTCATCATATATTTGTTCTTTGACAAAGAAAGCACGGAAGACTACGCCGTGCAGTATAAGCAAAAAATCAGATACGTTCTACTGATGATGAGCCAATTGATTCATACGCCATGACTTTCGTTAGAAACGAGCGATAATCTATGAATCTAATGTAATCGTGGTGGATTGCTGGCGATAACCCATCAGTTAGGATAATGATACTCCCCTATCGTCATGGTTCGAGCGTTTGAACCGTCGCAAGCTATGAGTAGGGCTGGAAGAAATACTTGCAGGGGTGAAATTCCCGTGGAGCTGCACCAGCAGCCGTCTGATTTTTGATATTCAATTTAGCAAGATAGGTTAAAGTAACTATCAAGTTATGACATTAAATCCTTTTTATTTTAGTGCAAGAGCCAAATTCACGCAACGTATTAGAATTAGTTTTATAGAAGCGATATAATAATAGACAGATATCAAATAGCATATCCTAGTCTATGGAAAGGAGTTCATATGGTCACAGTCACTAAAAAAGACTTGATAGCACTAGGTTATGGTCCCTCTTTTTCAGCTGATATCATTAGAGAATGTAAAAAACTAATGATTTCAAAAGGACATGCGTATTATCAATCTAAAAAGTTAGATCGTGTTCCTAAAGAAGCTGTTGAGGAAGTATTAGGGATAACTTTAGATGTGTGATTTGTACTTCTTGCACTAATTGCGTAAGGAGTGAAATCATGACTAAAGATATCGTCAAAAAGGCAAAGAACGGAACATATTATTTTCGTGCTAATTTAGGGTATCACCCGATCACTGGCAAGCAAATTCAGAAATACCGTAGTGGTTTTAAAACTAAAAAAGAAGCAAGGGAAGAATATTCGAGGTTACTGCTTACAAAATCAGATGAATTAGAAGAAAAGCAAGATGACATTCTGTTCCAACAGTTTATTGAAGATATTTTTTTACCTTGGTATAAAACACAAGTAAAAGAAAGAACGTACGAAAATCGATTACCGACCGTAAGAAAACATTTCACTTTTTTTAATAGTTTAATCACTACCGAAATTACCCCGATTCATGTGCAAAAATGGCAATTAGCATTATCTAAAAAGAAGTATCGTTCTTCTTATATTAGAAATGTTCAAGGGTTATTTTCCATGGCGATGGATCGAGCGGTTGTTTTAGGTTTAGCTGAAAGTAATCCATCTAAAATTGTTGGAAATGTAAAAAAGACAAAGACAAAAATAGATTTTTGGACCAAAGAAGAATTTGAAAAAGTCATCTCTCTTTTTTATAAGGAAGACTACTATCAACACTTTTTATTTATCTCATTGTGGTTTTTATTTATGACTGGGATGCGGATTGGAGAAGCCACTGCAATTCAATGGGAAGATATTGACTTTGATTCTGGCGTGTTATCTATTGATAAAACACTTTACTATAAGAATTTAGATAATTACTCTTTTGTAGAACCAAAAACAAAGGCTAGTGTGCGCCAAATTGCATTAGACGGGGATACTTTAACTTTACTCCGTGAATGGCAAAACGTGCAGCAAGCTGTCATTCAAACCAATTATGTGATGAGCTATAATGGTGTTCCTACACAAAAACATACGTTGGCGAATGCCATTACACGTTTTTCAAAAAAAGCTGGGGTTCATCGAATTAGATTACATGCTTTAAGACACTCTCATGCTTCATTGCTTATTAGCATGGGTGAAAACCCATTAATCATTAAAGACCGTCTAGGGCATGAAGATATTGAAACGACACTCGGCACTTACGGATATTTGTATCCTAACAGTAACTTTGAGGTAGCCCATAAATTAGAAGGTATTATGTCTTACCAAACAGCAACACAAAATGAAGATACTTCACCTAAAAATCAGTTCACTGCTCGTTACCTACGTAAAGGATTAGAAACAAATAATGCAATAACAATGCAATGAAAATAGAGTAAAGAGCCGAAACCCTTATAAACAAAGGGGTTTCAGCTCTCCTTCTACTACTCCCACTCAATTGTAGCAGGCGGCTTACTCGTTACGTCATACACAACGCGGTTTATATTATCTACATCATTCACAAGACGTGTAGAAATTCTTTCTAATACATCCCATGGAATACGTGCCCAATCGGAAGTCATTCCATCAATAGAAGTTACCGCACGGATACCGATTGTATGAGCATACGTACGTGCATCACCCATTACTCCAACACTTTTGATGTTTGGTAAGACTGTGAAGTATTGCCAAATATCACGATCTAGACCTGCTTTTGCAATTTCTTCACGTAGGATTGCATCTGATTCACGAACGATTTCTAAATGTTCTTCGGTTACTTCACCAAGGATTCTAATAGCTAATCCAGGTCCTGGGAATGGCTGTCGCCAAACAATACGATCTGGTACACCTAATTGAGATCCTAATTCACGTACCTCATCTTTAAATAACGTATTTAAAGGCTCAATTAGCGTAAACTGCATATCTTCTGGTAATCCACCTACATTGTGGTGAGATTTAATTGTTTGTGCAGTGTCGGTACCACTTTCAATAACATCCGTATATAGTGTGCCTTGTGCTAGGAAGTCGATGTCTTTAAGTTTCGACGCTTCATCATCAAATACATAAATAAATTCATTACCAATAATTTTACGTTTTAATTCTGGGTCGGATACACCCGCTAATTTAGATAGGAAACGATCTTTTGCATCGACTTTGATAATATTCATCTGAAAATCTTCTGCAAATACTTTCATGACATCATCTGCTTCATTTTTACGAAGAAGACCATGATCCACGAAAATACAAGTTAGCTGATCGCCGATCGCTTTATGAATCAAAGCGGCAACTACAGAAGAGTCTACTCCACCGCTTAGTGCGCATAGTACTTTACGATCGCCAACTGTTTCTTGGATTTTCTCTACTTCCATATCAATAAAGTTCTCAATTGACCAATCTCCAGCACATCCACATACATCGAATACAAAGCGATTTAATAAATCATTTCCATATTCAGTGTGACGAACTTCCGGATGGAATTGAACACCGTACAAGTTCTTTTCTACATTACTAATTGCTGCAATCGGTGTGGAAGGGCTTGTTGCATCAATGTTGAAAGATGGTGGTGCTGCAGTGACTTTGTCTCCATGACTCATCCAAACAGTCTGTCCTTTTGGAGTATCTTTAAATAATACAGGCTCTCCATCAAGTTCAATCAATGCTTTCCCATATTCACGGTTTTTAGAGCGCTCAACCTTACCGTCATAATGAAGTGACATTAACTGCATCCCGTAGCAAATTCCTAATACAGGAATTCCTAATTCAAAAATACGTTCGTCGCAGCGGAAACTATTTTCATCATAAACACTATGAGGACCACCAGAAAGAATAATTCCTTTTGGATTCATTTCTTTGATTTCTTCAGCGGTTAATTTATGAGAATGAAGTTCACTATAAACGCCAAATTCTCTAATTCGACGTGTGATTAATTGATTGTATTGACTTCCAAAATCAAGTACAAGTACTAACTCATTATTTTCCATAATCGCTCTCCTATCTATACTTACTATAGGCTTCTCTCTTATATTATTAGTTTGTTTTTCGTTTACATACCGTATACCTTAAGGCTATCATACGTCCATATCTATTCGAAATAAAAATATAATATAAAAAACATTCACCTATGAAAAAAACCTGGAAAACTGCCCTCCAATTAGCTACATAGACATAGCTATCTAAAAAGACAGAAATCCAGGTATCTTAACCGTACCTGCTTCTGCCTTCATAGTCAGGTCATTTACGGTGACCCGGTAGATACTTTCGAACCATATTATCGAGGATATACGAAAGGCATTGGATAAAATTCGATATAATAATATAGAAACCGACTTTTATCACTTATATTTTCACATGTCCTTATTCTACTAAGCAGGCTCGCACTGGTCAACCCATTATACGGTTAATTAAATTTTTCCATAATTGAGTTAGTTCTTGTATTCGCAACGAATTGTTGCCACTATAGATTGTTCGTTCATAATGTCTCGTAAGTTCTCCCATATCTTGGGAAGATAAATTAAAGTCTACTTCCTTTGCAAATTCTCTGAGCGTTTGATCTGGATGTCTTTGGTACCCTTGCTTTTTGAGTAACGTAATTAAATACAAATATGCATCTTGGAAGGAAGCCGTGTCTTGTTGTTTTTCTAGTTTAGCTTGAATTATTCTCACTTTTACATGATGACGTCTTTTAAACAGAACAATAGCAATGATGAGAACGAGTACTGCTATACCAATCCAAATATACCAAGAATTAATGGTTAAACCATCATCATTTGTAGAACTACCAGTAGCTAGCGTATCCTCTTCCTCTTCAGGTTCTTCAGATTCTGACTCTGGTGGCTCCTGCGTATTATTTTCTGGAGCTTCTAAATAATCTTGTTCATTTTCATTGTTCTCTTCTAACTCTACATGAAAATCAGATAAGTTTGTAAAACCTTGTGTAGGTTCGAATGGAACCCAACCTGTTTCTGGAAAATATACTTCCACCCATGAATGGGCATTGGAATTTTTTACTTCATAGATTCTCTTATCATCATCTAACGTGTCCATGATCTCACCACTAGTGAACCCTTTTACCCATCGAGCTGGTATATCAAGTGATCGCAATAGGACTACCATAGAAGTAGAAAAATTATCACAATAGCCAACCTTCGTATCAAACAAAAATTGATCAACATAATCTTCCCCATCTCCAGGAACCGGGATATCGGTTGTTTGATATTGATAATCGTTAGAACTAAAGTATCTTTCGATTGCTTTTGCCTTATCATAACGTGTTTCTTGACTTCCCGTAATTTCTTCAGCTAATTCTCCGACTCGTTCAGGAAGTTCATCTGGAAGTTGAGTGAATCTCTCTTGAATCGCTTCACCATCATCACCGTCATCTTCTTTCAATACATCTATGTCATAAGAAGGATGATTATATTGAATTTGATATTGATCAGGTTCTATATCTTCGCCATTTTCTTTCATGAATACAGCTTCCATACTAACATCGTGAAAAATTTCATAATCATTCTCTGCAGTTACTTGATTTGCACCGTAAGGATAAACAAGTTTCGGGAGCGACTCCCCACCAACAAATTCGATTTCTGCTTCCAAATCTTCAAGTTCGACATTATTTGAAAAAGTAGCAAATGGGATCATACCATTAGGTGATTCCATCTCCGTACTATCTAGTGAAGTTTCCCAACCTTTCCCAGTATAGAGATCCTTCGTCTCTATACGCCAATAATGATCTTCTTCTGAAGTCGCTTCAAATACTGGTGTATCATCTTGAATAAAGGATCCACCTAGTTGTGAATCATTTTCCCCATAACCAACCTTTTGAACTGGACCACTACCATACCCTGCATTTTCTGCAGCACTTTGAATGAACGGTACAGGATCTGGCCATTGAGGATCTAATTTAGGTGCTGCATATCCTATCATCGAAGAAAACAAAACAAGCCCCATTAATGGCATAAGCCAATAAACTACACTATTCTTTATTGTAATTCGAACAGATCCTTTATCAATTTCCTTACCTAAATTGGCAATTCCTAAAGCAACAAAAGAAATAATAAATGTACGAACCACGGAGAGTGCACCATCATAAACGGTAAATGTATCAATAATCGTTACGTAGAAAAATGTTAATAATATAAATAAGAAAATATGCTTCATTTGTACAAACCAATAATGCAAAAGGTAACTCATTAACCATATTAAGATCAAAAATAGCAAACTACGGAACATTGGCGTCAAGAAATACCATTCCTGAGAGAAGAGAATATTTATATTATAAAATAATTCCTCTACCGCATTTGTTATCCATTGCAATTCAACCAGGCTAACGTCAAAATATAATCCATTTAAAATGAACATTAATGCGAAGCCTTTTAATAAGAGAGTTAACCACCACTTCATCTCAAACAGAGACAGGAAAAAACAATAAGTCGCAAACATTACAAACACACCAACTGTTGTATCTGTAATATCACCAAGCGGATATAGCCATTCTAAAAACAAGAAGAATCCACTGATATACAGCAATATCGTCGTTATTTGGTTGGATTTTTCTCCTTTAAGCTTCATCTAAAATTCACCTCGATAGGACTCTCAAGCAAGTGCTGGTCAGATAACATTTGTACATGAATATTCGCAAGTCTCATCTTCTGAATAATACGATGTTCTTCTTCAGTAATGAGTGATTTTGCCTGAATAAAAAATACTGCCAGGTATTTTCTCCCGACTTTAGCTTCTAGCATTATTTGCATTAAAAAATCATCTAAATGGGTAACAATTATAAAAATACTTTCCGATTTTCTATTTCTTTTTAATTCTTCACGTAGACGAACAGAAAATGGTTGTGTGCCACTAGGTTTAGCATGTATGAAATAGCGATTCATCGGAGAATGATTACTTCTTCCGTATTTGGATGAAAAAAAGTGTGACTCTTGTCCGATAGAAAGAAAATTGGCCTGATGATCCTTTTTTTGAAATTCCATTAATAATGAGGAGCTAATTTCAATAGATGCTTCATACGCTAATCGGTTCATATGATTACTATTACAACTATCAAGTACCACTAGAATTTCGGTACTTTTTTCTTGTTCAAATTCCTTTGTCATTACATCTTGTTTTCGTGCAGTTTGTTTCCAATCAATCCATGACACACGGTCGCCAGGAGCATATTCTCGAACACCAGTGGCAATATTTGTATTGGATTGATTCACTACAGTAGAAGCAACTGCTCCTTGATCATAACTCGTTATACGATCTTTTATTTTTAAATCATGAAGATACGGAAACACAACGAGCTTATTTTCCACAGGTATCATTACTTGTTTTTTTATTAAACCAAAAATATCACCTGTACGTAACGTAACTGCTCGTAACTGATGCTCGCCTCTAGGAACTTGTTGGATTGCATAGGTAAATGATATCTGTTTTCTAAATAGAGGGAATACAATTCGATTTAATGTTCGATTCCCTTTTAATACTTCTGGATTGGCAAAAGAATGATACTTTTCCTTTTTTACATCTCTTAGCATTAGTGAATCCGGCATTTGTTCTTTTATAGAACAATAGAATAAAGGAAATGATGACTTTCGTTTCATATGAATCGTTACATATATCTCATCACCAGCTTGAACCACCGATCTTGGAATTTCACGTGTTATCTCCCATTTTTTAAACGGATAAAGAGATAAAAGTACCTGGTATAGAAAAATTGGAAGAAAGCTATAAAATAAAAACCAACTTACAAATCCACCTTGAAACATCGCATAGCTAAATAATATAGCCATTAATAAAACTAGCCATATGATATTCCAAGTAGCTTTTATCTTCCCTTTCATTCTGCTGTATCCTTCCTTATTGGAACATGCGTAGATTTAATAATAGATGCAATTGCATCTTCACTAGTAATTCCCTCATATCTTGCCTCGGATGTAAGTATAATACGATGAGATAATACGAATGGAGCAAGATACTTCACATCATCAGGAATAACATAGTCACGATCGGAAATATAGGCATAAGCCATAGCAGCCTTCATCAAAGCAATGGAGCCACGCGGGCTTACTCCTAAATATATGGAACTATTTTCTCTTGTTCTTGTTACAAGATTAATAATATATTGTTTCACTGAATGATCGATGTAAACTTGTTTTACTTCTTCTTGTGCCTGCAACACTTCTGCCTGTGACATAACAGCTTCGATTGCCTCGATTGGATGTGTAGAAGAAGTACGATGCAGCATTTCTAACTCCTCCCCAAAAGTTGGATATCCCATCTTCAACTTTAATAAGAAACGGTCCAACTGTGCTTCAGGCAATGGATATGTACCTTCGTATTCAATAGGATTTTGTGTTGCCATTACAAAAAATGGTTTCTGTAACTGCTTCGTAGTCCCATCCACAGTGACACTTTTTTCTTCCATAGCTTCTAACAAAGCAGATTGTGTTTTTGGTGAAGTCCGATTAATTTCATCTGCTAAGATAATGTTTCCAAATATCGGACCACTTCTAAATTCGAATTTTAGTTCTTTTGGATTATATATCGATACTCCAGTCACGTCGGAAGGTAGTAAATCTGGAGTAAATTGGATACGTGTAAAGTCACAATTTACAGATTTCGCCAAAGTTCGTACTAGCATTGTTTTTCCAACTCCTGGAACATCTTCTAGCAATACATGGCCGTCTGTTAAAAGAGCAACTAGACTTAAACTAGCTACCTCTTCTTTACCGATGATTACTTTATTTATATTTTCGATAACACGTTCTATTTTTTCATTATAAATCTTTGTTTGTTGAATCATATTCATCCCCCTTCGCCTCTCTTACCATTATCCTACTATAACTATACTAGAAAAGTACATGAAATCAAACGCAATAGTTTGATAATTTAAAATCTAGTGTTAACATAATTCCAATTTTCTATACTAAATTAACTAGATATTTTACTAGATTGAATTCATGAGGACTTGCTTAGAAGAATAGTGATCGCGCCACCTGTTTCTTAAAGGAAAAAGTTGGAGAAAATCCAAATGAATAGGTTTTGAAAACCCGCTTCAGAAATATACTCCGCTTATCCAGAGGCAGCTGGTGAGCCTCACTCCCACAGGACAAGGAAGTCCTCGACAGCATTGCATCGCACGCAGAAAATCGATTTTTGATTTTCAAGGAGTCTCCGTATATTTCTGAAGCTTATTCTAGCTATTATCCGTCTTTTGACCAATACTTTTAGTTATTTTCCCAAACGCTTTATTTTGCTCTCTAAGATAATTGAATCACAGTGAGGTAATGAATCGATGAAGAGTTTACCCAAAGGCATAAGGGCGATAAAGTCTCCTCCTTCTCGAGTAAATATACTATGTGATTTGTCTATGAACGATAACCTTCCCAATAAAAAAACGTAATGCAGAATTCTGCATTACGTTTTTACTATTTAATACGTTAATGGACCATTTGGACCTAGCGGTAATCCAAGTAGCATCCAAATTATTAACATGATTGACCAACCAACAAGGAAGAATATGGAATATGGTAACATTGTAGATATTAACGTACCAATTCCCATCTTCTTATCGTATTTTTGAGCAAATGCAATGATGATTGCAAAATAAGTCATTAACGGCGATATGATATTCGTCGATGAATCAGCAATACGATAAGCCATCTGTGTTAACTCCGGAGAATAACCTAATTGCATCATAATTGGTACAAATACCGGTGCCATCATAGCCCATTTCGCAGATGCACTTCCTACAAATAAATTGATAAATGCTGTAATCAAGATAAACATCAAGATAAGAGCGAATCCTTTTAAGTTAATACTATCTAGGAACTCAGCACCGTAAACACCTAAAATTAATCCCATATTCGATTCATTGAAATAAGCTACAAACTGACCAGCAGTAAATGCAAGTACAATAAACATCCCCATAGACGCCATTGTATCCGTCATTTGACTAGCTACATCTTTATCATTTCGAATTGACTTCGTAACAATACCATAAGTCAAACCAGGAATTAAGAATAATAATGCAATAATTGGAACTAATGAACTCATGAATGGAGATTGAATGATTGCATCCATTCCAGGTCCATCGCCACGAAGTGGAGCATTTTCTGGAAGTACTAATAATAGCGCAAGTACACCAGCAACTACAAATGAGATTCCAGACCAAATAAGTCCTTTCTTCTCTACACTAGTAATACCTTCTAAATCTTCTTTTTGATCACCTTTATATGAACCAAGGCGAGGCTCTACTATTTTTTCTGTTACCCAAGCACCTATATATGTTAATACTATAACAGAAGCTGCAATAAACCACCAGTTCATCGCGATGTTCATTTGCTCTGCATACGCAGGGTCTATTATCGCTGCCCCAGCAATGGTTAATTCACCTAACATTGCATCGGTACCAGATAATGCAAAGTTTGCACTAAATCCACCAGATACACCTGCAAACGCTGCTGCTAAACCAGCTAATGGATGGCGACCAAGCGCAGCGAAGATCAATGCACCAAGCGGCGGTAATACAACATAACCTGCATCAGATGCTACACTAGACATAATACCTGCAAATACTAAACCTAGTGTTACAAACCGTCCTGGTATAGCTAATACAAATCCACGAAGCATTGCACTGATTAAGCCTGCTCGTTCAGCCACTCCGATACCTAGCATCGTCACAAGAACAACCCCAAGTGGAGCAAATCCAATAAAGTTATCTGTCATGCTTTCAAAAATATATTTAATTCCTTCAGCATTAAGTAAATTGTTTATCTCAACAACTTCTCCTTCTTGTCCTGGATGTTCCACACTTATATCAAGTGGCTGCAATGCAGCAGAAAGAAGAAGAACAATTAAAGCTAATATTGCAAATAATGTAACAGGGTGAGGTAATTTATTCCCTACGAACTCGATCATATCGAGAAATCGTTGAAAAAACCCTTTTCTTTCTTTTGCCATGATGTTGCCCCTTCCTTGTTAGTAAATCGATAATATTCTGACAATAAAGCCTGAGTTTAGACATGTTTTTCATTATACATTCGAACAGATAATAATGAAACCTATTATATAAAAGTAAAAATAGTAGCATTTTTCATAAGATTGTCGAAAAATGCTACTAATATAGGTTAACTTAATATATATTAAAATAAGGATTCTCATTCACATTAACCCATAAATGAGATTGTTCCAAATAACGAGCGAATCGTAATAATCGGTGTTCTTCTCCTTTATTTGCCATAACCTGAACACCTAAAGGTAGGCCTTGTTTAGTCAAATAGAGCGGTAATGACATAGCAGGCTGCCCCGTTAAATTAGCAAGTTGTGTAAATGGGGTATACGTTAAACTCGGTAAAAACATATCATAAATAATATCTTGCTTTTCTACATTAGATACCTTTTCAATATATTCTTTGTAATATTCCTTTTTCTCCTTCGTCATTGTCAATTCCCCAACTTTAGGTGCTGAATAAGCTGTTGAAGGAGTGATATAAAAATCATATGTCTGATGAAAATAAGCCATCTTCTCTGCTGCTATATCCCATGAAGACAAACTTTGTGAATAAGCTGCCGCACTCACAGATTTTCCAGCTCTATGTAACAACCAAGACTCTACTTCCATGTCATCATCTGTTAATTTTCGGTTAAGCATATTTTCTAAACTTAAGATAGTTGCATTCATCTCTCCGCTGTTCATTATATAATAATCTTTCATCAATTGTTTTCCATCTACAGGATGATTTACTTCTTCAATATCATATCCTTCGTCACGTAATAACTCAATCAAATTATTCACTGCTTTTTTTGCATCTTCAGACACTGGAGTCCCAACCGGGGATTCAGTAGAATACGCTATTTTTAATGATTTTTCTTGTGATTTTTCTATATCATTTAAATAACTACCTTCATATAAAGGGGTCTGAAATGCAGCGTGGGGTTCTATAACCTGCAATTGATCTAACATCACTGCACTATCACGGACGGACCGACTTAATACAAAATTGATCGATGCTCCCTGCCACTGTCTACCTACACCAGGTCCAACTGGAGTTCGTCCACGAGTTGGTTTCAATCCAAACAGTCCAGTAAATGATGCAGGAATACGTATGGATCCTCCACCATCACTTGCCCCCGCTAATGGCACTACTCCGGAAGCAATCGCTGCGGCTGCTCCCCCACTAGAACCACCTGGTGAGTATAATGTATTCCATGGATTATGCGTCGCTCCGTATAACTCTGGTTCAGTTATATTTTTCAAGCCAAATTCCGGTGTATTCGTATGGCCCATAAATAAAAAACCAGCTTCTCTAAATTTCTTAACAAAATAGTTATCGTGTTTATATGTAGCATCTTTTAATAGTTTTGACCCTGATGACATTGGTTCTCCTTCAATAGCCTGTGAAATATTCTTCATCAGAATCGGAACACCTTGAAACATGCCATTAGGAATCGTTCTCTCATTTAAAGACTCTTTTTTCACTCGTTCCTCACGACTATGAGTAATAATATTTAATTCATCATTTACTTGCTTCAATCTGTGAAATGCTACATTGATTAGCTCTTTTGGATGTATTTCTTTGTTCTTGATTAAGTTGGCTAATCCTATAGCATCGTAGCTAATATACTCTTTAAAATTCATATAGCAATTCATCTCCTATAATCATAACCAAATTCTACCATTATTCAATCTATAAGTCAGCCTCTTCTATTTTAAAAAATATTATAATTTTTACAATACGTATTGAAATTGATAATCATTATCAATTATAATGTAATTAATTAACAGAAAGGGGAATACACAGTGAAAAAGATATATTCGTTATTATTACTAGCTTTGCTAATCGGAGTACTATACGGATGCGGTCAAGACGAAGATGCTGATGCAACGGATAATACTTCTGATACAAATGAAGAAGAAACTTCAGAAACACAGTCTATTACATATTTAGATAAAGAGTACGAAATACCTTCGGAAGTAGATTCTATTGTAACCGCTAGCTTAGAATCTATGGAAGATGCAGCAATTCTAGGTGTCCAACCAAATGGTGTATTAGCTATAGCTAATCAAGTACCCAATTATTTAGCTGAAGATTTTGAAGATCCTACTTTAATCGGGGACAAGAGAGAACCGAATCATGAAATAATTGCTACTTTAGAACCTGATGTGATTTTAGGGTCTTCTAAATTCCAAGAGCCAGTAATTGAAAAACTAAGTAAAATTCAAACAACATTCCCTTATTCACATATCTCTTCACATTGGAAAGACAACCTACTATTATTAGGACAATTAACCAATAAAGAAGAAGAAGCACAAACAATTATTGACGATTATCAGCAAGATGCAAAAGATCTTTCTTCTCAAATATCTGGAGAAATGGCAGATCAAGATGTCCTTATTATCCGAGTAAGAAGTGGCTCTATGTTTGTTTACCCGGAAGATGTTTACTTAAATCCAGTACTTTATCAAGACTTAGGAATTGAAGCACCCGAAGTAATTAAAAGTACAGAGGCACAAGCTGAATTGTCCATGGAGACATTAGCAGAAATCAATCCAGACACAGTATTTTTGCAATTCGAAACTTCAGAAAATGCGGAATCACCTGAAGCGTTAGATGAGTTAATGGAGGATCCAATCTTCCAAAGCATTACTGCTGCAAAAAATGATAGCATTCACGTAAATGCAGTTGATCCTCTTGCTCAAGGTGGTACTGCTTGGTCAAAAGTACATTTTCTTGAAGCATTAAAAGAATTATATTCGGAGTAATGAATGATGAAGAATAAAAACACATGGATGCCGGTATTCATACTAGCATCCTCTCCTTTTTTTATCGTAATAGTTATGGTTAGTTCTGTTATCATTGGTACAAAAGATATATCAATAGAGACCATCTATCAAGCTATATTTCATTTCAACGAAAGTAATGTAGACCATCAAATAATTTGGAATTCTCGTATTCCAAGATTCGTCGCAGCATTGCTGGTTGGAGCATTTCTTGCAGTTGCTGGTGCTATTATGCAAGGTATAACTAGAAATTACTTGGCATCTCCGTCTATAATGGGTGTAAATGACGGATCGGCATTTCTAGTTACATTAGCGATTATCTTTCTACCAAATATGTCTAATGCTTCGTTAATAATTATTTCAATGATTGGTTCAGCAATTGGTGCTGGGCTTGTTTTTGGATTTGGATCCATTATCCGTGATGGGTTAACACCTGTAAGACTAGCAATTATCGGAACAATAATCGGAACATTCTTAGGAAGTGTCGCAACTTCTATCGCAATGCATTTTCAAGTATCTCAAACGATAACATTATGGTATAATTCCAAAATTCATTTAGTAGATCCGAAGTTACTTCTATTGTCTGCACCAATGGGAATTATAGGAATTATACTTGCTTATTCACTTGCTAAGGGAATTACGATCAGTTCACTAGGTGAAGAAGTTGCCATTGGCTTAGGACAGAAAACATTATGGGTTAAGATTGCTTCGATGTTTACTGTTGTCATCTTAACTGGTGTTTCTGTCGCTCTCGTAGGTAGAATTGGTTTTGTAGGATTAATTATTCCTCACATTACTCGATTTTTAGTTGGTGTTGATTATCGCTACATCATTCCGTGTGCAGCGGTTATTGGCGGATGCTTTTTAGCTTTATGCGATGTTATTAGTAGATTAATTAACTTCCCTTATGAAACTCCAATTGGGGTAGTTACAGCAATTATTGGAGTACCATTTTTCCTCTACTTAATCTGGAGTAAGGGAAGTGTCAAAAGTGCTTAAACAAACAACTAGATTTCTGATAATTCAAAGCGTATTATTACTATTAATTTTAATATCTTCTTATCTCCATTTAACAAATGGCGAATTCGACATGAAGATTATGGAAATAATCCAAGTACTCCTTGGAATAGGTAATGATGAAATGCAAGAATTAGTCATTTTTGATTTCAGAATGCCTCGTATTATACTAGCAATTATTACTGGGGCTGGCCTTGGAATTGCGGGTGTTGTTTTACAAGGAATTACCAAAAATGAATTAGCCGATCCTGGGATTCTTGGTATAAATGCAGGTGCTGGGGTAGGGATTATTTCATTTATGTATTTTTTCCAAGTCATGTTTTCCTCCTTCTCTTTAAATGGCTGGGTATCTATCATGTTGCTACCGATATTTGGATTTGTAGGAGGAATTATAACTGCAATATTTATCTTGTTCTTTGCTACTAAAAACCAGCAGATGGATATGCAACGATTAATTTTAACTGGTATTGCTTTAAATAGTGGTTTAGGAGCTCTATCGATGTATATCTCTTTAAAGCTCTCACCAGAAGACTATGAAATGGCAGCAATATGGACAACAGGTAGTATTTACAATGCAAATTGGATTTACATTTGGTCTTCCCTACCTTGGTTAATAATATTAGGCTTTTTTATTTATCGAAAAGCTCCTATTCTCGATTATTTCCAATTACAAGAAGATCAAATGATTAGTATTGGTATTCAAACGGAAAAAGAAAAAAGGCTTCTCCTGTATTCAAGTGTGGGATTAATTAGCGCTTGTGTGTCAGTATCAGGTAGTATTGGTTTCATTGGTTTGATGGCTCCACACATTGCAAGACAGCTTATTGGAATTAAACATCGCTATGTCATACCAGTGAGTGCCTTTATTGGAGCTACTTTGGTAGTGCTTTCTGATTTTATCGCGAAGACTATTTTTTCTCCATCTGAACTACCAGTTGGAATTGTTATTTCGATTATTGGGATACCTTATTTCCTTTATCTTCTCATTCGAAATAAGGAAGGATGATATGTTATGTCAAAAAACACAATTCAAATTGATCAAGTAACTACTGGGTATAGTAAGAAAACGATTATTTCTGACCTTTCACTTGAAATTGAAGAAGGCAAAATAACAACGATAATTGGTCCCAATGGTTGTGGAAAATCCACACTTTTAAAAACCGTTGGCAGAGTTTTAAAACATAAATTTGGTGACATCCTTTTATATGACCAAAATATGAAGAACCTTTCTACTAAAGAGATAGCTAAAAAGTTAGCAATACTATCTCAGTCACCTTCAGCTCCAGGAGCAATAAAAGTAGAAGAATTAATTTCATATGGTCGTTACCCGCACCGTAAAAACAAAAACACATTAACAAAACAGGATCAATTAATGATTGAATGGGCAATGGAAGTTACTAAAACAACCGAATACCGTAATGAAGAAATAGTACAATTATCCGGGGGACAGCGCCAAAGAGTATGGTTAGCAATGACCTTAGCACAGGAAACAAATATACTATTACTTGATGAACCTACTACTTATTTAGATATGGCTCACCAATTAGAAGTGCTACAAATTGTAAAACAATTAAATCAAGAAAAACAGTGCACTGTAGTTATGGTATTGCACGATATCAATCATGCAGCTAGGTTTTCTGACAACATTATTGCTATGAAGGATGGAGAAATCATTCAAATTGGTAGTCCAGATGAGATCATACATCCTTCCGTATTACAAAAAGTTTTCCAAATAGAAGCTAGAATTTTTAAAGATCCTCAAACAAATAGTCCTGTTTGCTTTGGCTATGAATGTCAGATTAAAAAGGAGATTTATAATGAGTGAAATTAACATCATTGAAAATAAAATCTCTCTTTACTCTTCATTTGCTAATGATACTTACAATTTAGAAATATATACACCAGACTGTCCTGTTCCTGAGAATGGGTTTCCAGCAATTTTCGTTTTGGATGGAAGTTCTCATTTTCAACTAGCAGCTGACGTTGTTCGATTACAACATATCCGCCATACAAAAACAGGGGTGCATCCAAGTATTGTTATTGGAATCGCTCATCAGGATGAAGATAGAAGGAATAAGCGTTTTCGAGATTTTACCGCATTATCAGATCAAGTTGTTTTTCCGGATAGAATGAAAGGAAAGATACCAGACATCTATGGAGGTGCTGAGCAATTTTTGAAATTTATCGATCACGAATTATTTCCGGAAATGAATAAACATTTCTTTATAAACCAAGAAAAACGAACACTGTTTGGCCACTCACTCGGTGGATACTTTACGCTGTATGCGAGTGTGCATTCCCCAAGCTTATTTGATACGTATTTAGCTTGTAGTCCCTCTATTTGGTGGAATGACTATGAACTGATAAGTTATATAGAAAAAACATTAGATGTACAAAATAATCGTGCGCAACGAAGACAACTATTTGTCGGCGAAAAAGAAGGATTTATGGTAGAGGATGCAAAACATCTTCAACAACTCTTTCAGCAATATAACTATGACTGTAAACTATATATCGCTCCAGATGAAAATCATGCTTCTGTTGTACCTACTATTATGAGTAGGGCAATTCGATTTGCTAGTATATAACACTCATTAAATTCATATAGTAAAACTTTGTTCAGAGGGGATTTTCGTTTTCTCCCTCTGAATGTTAGTTGCACAGATAATTATATCCGAACTTTAGTCTCTCATTTTTCAGATTAAAGTTCGGATTTTATTTTATTCAGTGAATCTCTTGAGTGCCAAGTTTTATCTGGTAAACGAATAGTTAGTGAAATTAAATTTTTTATGTTTGAATTACAGGAAAACTTGATTTTAATTGTAATGGAAGAACGGTGCCAGCCTGCTTAGAACACCAGTACTTAAAAATATCATAAATACGAAAGAAATCGAAGAATTATTAGTGCGTAGTGAATTATAAACCAGAGCACATGCAAAAAACACGAATTTTAGTGAATAGAGTGCGTCTATATACCAAACATTCCGATTATGAAAGTAGTTTTAAAATAGGCTTGATTTCATCTTTAATACCTACAAGACCAAGAATAAGTAAGAAATTTTTTTGTACTGCTAGATAGCCATCTTTCGGATCATACCATTCTTGTAATGTATGTGCTCCTCCAGCCTGTCCGCCAGTACCAGAAGTAATTGAAGGAATCCCTATACTCATTGGATAATTAGCATCTGTACTACTTGGTCCAGATAATACAGGTGTTTTCCCGACAGCTATGATTGCTTCTTGTAATGCACAAACAATCGGAAGATCCTCACTTTGTTGAGCAGGTGGTCTATTGCCAAATCGATGTATATCTACCGTTAATGTATTGCTTTCCCAACGACGATTTTCAGCTTCACATGCTTCTTTTACAATTTCCTGGAACTTTTCGTCTAATCGATCGAGTTCTGATTTCGAATTAGATCTTAAATCAACTTGCATAGATGCGGTTTCAGATATTGCATTGACTGAAGAACCACCAGTTATCGGGCCAACAGAGAATGTTGTTTTCGGGTCGGAAGTAGTTACAATATTGGATATTTCAGCAATCGCTCTCCCTAGCGCATGCGTGGCACTTGGGGTTCCAAAATCTGCAAAACTATGGCCTCCTGAACCTGAATAGGTAATTTCATAGCGATAACTTCCTGTCCCAAGATACGTAATCGCCTCTAAGTTTGGTCCGTCGATCGAAATATATCCATCCGCTTTATTTTTATTAAAATAGGCTTTTATCCCTCTTAAATCTCCTGCCCCTTCTTCACCAACTGTACCTCCAATGATAATATCCCCAATTGTATTTATATTACTTTGGGTTAATGCTCTAACAATTGAAAGTACTTCAGCCAATCCTCTCGTATCATCACCGATTCCCGGAGCAAAGAATTTACCCTCTTTTTCACTTACTCTCGTATCCGTGCCTTCTGGAAATACCGTATCTAGATGTGCAGAAATTACTAATCTCGGACCATTACCTGTTCCTTTTCTTATTCCAAAAACATTTCCTTCTTCATCGATATGTACATGTTCAAGCCCATGTTGAATTAGCATTTTTTGAAATTTTATAGCCCTCTTTTGTTCTTTAAAAGGCGGAGCTGGTATTTCCGTTAATTGAATTTGCTCCTTTAATGTTAGTTTTTCATCTTGATGAATGAACTCTAATGTGCGTTTTATTTCTTGCTTTTCCAGCAAACGCTCAAACACTTCTTCCATCCTGCAAGCCTCCTATTATATTTAGCATTTGTTATGATATTAGCTTCTCTAACTAGCATAACGGAAATTTATAGTTTATGGAACGTTTTAACATATGATAATTTTCTAATTTATCGCACAGAGTTAATTCACTGCTTATATTTTGAAACAAAATACTACTCTGACTCATAAAAATCACAAGTTTAATCAAAACTAATCCTAACAAAACAGGATTGTCCTTAAATCATCTCATTGTTAATCTCGAAGGAATATCCAAACAATCTTTTTTTGTAAAGATTAGCAAATAAAAGCTTTTAAAAGAAATAATATGGAATAATAATATATTGTTCGTCAAATAAAGACATTTTTCTACTCAGATGTAATTATCCTTATTTTTGCTATTTGTTAAAAAATTAGCGTTTTGGTATCGTAAATAATGTTTTTTAATTAGTGAAGGACACAAGTTAGTTGCCAGTAAAAAAATAATGAAGCCATAGAAATGAGGTAAATAATGAACAAACGTTTAATAGATTGGCCAACATTTATTGGAGCATTACTTATATTACTCACCGTTGTCATTCCATTAATTCTATTTCCAGAAGCTGGATCAGAAGTAATTAATTCTGCAAATACTTTTGTAACAGGAAACTTCGGTATATTGTATCTCATTTTAGGAATGGGAGCTCTGATATTTATCTTATACGTTGCATTCAGTAAAAACGGAAGAATTAAACTGGGTGGAAGAGATGTAAAGAAAGAATTTGGTACCTTTTCTTGGGCTGCGATGCTTTTCTCTGCAGGTATAGGCTCTAGTATTTTGTACTGGGCAATGATTGAGTGGGCATTTTATTATCAAGGTCCGCCATTTAGAATTACTCCGAAATCAGAAGAAGCGATTAATTGGGCTGCATCCTATGGTATATTCCACTGGGGGCCAATAGCTTGGGCATTGTACACACTACCAGCTTTACCTATCGCATATTTCTATTATGTTCGAAAAAAACCTGTATTGAAAATCAGTGAGGCTTCAAGACCTGTAATTGGTAAATATGCGGACGGTCCCCTAGGAGTAATCATTGATATACTATTTATCTTCGGTCTTTTAGGTGGGGCAGGAACGACATTAACCTTAGGGACACCGATGATTGCTGAAGGAATTAATCATTTAACAGGAATTCCTGTTACTTTATTTTTACAAGCAATTATCATGATTATATGTACAGCTATTTTTGCAATTAGTTCTTTCTCAGGGATTAATAAAGGGATTAAAAGGCTAAGTGATTTAAATCTTTGGCTGACCATTTTCATTCTAGCTTTTGTCTTTATATTTGGCCCAACTCTTTTTATTAGTGAAATGACATTTACAAGCCTTGGTGTAATTGTTAATAACTTCTTCTCTATGGCAACATGGCTAGAACCACAAGCTAACATTCCCGGAATTGAAGGAACAAATTTCCCTGAAAGCTGGACCGTCTTTTACTGGGCATGGTGGCTAGTTTATGCACCATTTGTCGGTTTGTTTGTAGCAAGAATATCTCGAGGTCGAACCATTAAAGAAATGATTTTAGGGACATTAATCTATGGAACGTTAGGTTGTGTACTGTTCTTTGGTGTTCTAGGTAACTATGGCTTATACCTCCAGCTTTCCGGCTCATTTGATGTTATTAGTTATATTAATGAATATAGTGCACCGGCAGCCATTATTGCTATTCTTGATCAATTACCATTAGCTTGGTTAGTGATACCAGTATTTACGGTTCTAGCCATTGTCTTCTTAGCTACAACATTTGACTCTGCATCCTACATTCTAGCTGCAGTAGCACAAAAACAAGTAACGAAAGGTGAACCTCTAAGATGGCATCGTTTATTCTGGGCATTTACATTAATGATATTACCGATGACACTTATGTTTATAGGCGGACTTGAGACACTACAAACTGCTAGTATTGTCGCTGGTTTTCCCGTCATGTTTATTATGATACTGTTAGCTTGGTCATTTATAAAAGCTTCAACATACGATTTAAATCGAACAAAACATTCAAAATCAACCTCTGCCATCATTGTTGATGTTGAAAGAAATCAAAATCGAAAAGAAAAAAATAAAGAACCCGGAGAATAGCAGCTTACTCCGGGTTCTTTATTTTTTCAACTTCCTATATCCCTTACCATCTAGGTAAAGTATAATCGGCATTGTCATTGTTCTCTATAATTTTTATGATGAAAATTCACACTAAATTGTGCTTGATTCGATGCATTCACTCCTTATTCTTTCATACCTCCAGCATCATACCCTTCAATAATATTTCGTTTCCGGACCTTCCGAATAGCCTATCTAACATAACTGTTTGGTAAGTAGTGTCTATCCCTATATAAAACACTCTTTCTTTATTTCATATTACTCACACATCTAAATCCCATATTTCCAGTGGAACTATCTGGCGTGTTTGCTGAGCGAGCAGCAACACGATAGCGATTACAATAACCTTTATGACAGAGATATGATCCTCCACGTATGACCTTACTTGTCCCTGTATTCGGGCCTACCGGATTATTTTCTCCACCGCGGTTGGAAGGAACATTGGTAAACCAATCAGAACACCACTCCCAAACATTACCCGCCATATTAAATAGTCCATATAAATTAGCTGGGAATGATTTTGCAGGTGCAGTGCCTAAATATCCATCATCCAATGTATTATGCGTTGGAAAGGTACCTTGCCAAATATTGCACATATGAACCCCATCTGGAACAAGTTCATTTCCCCATGGATATAGCTTTTGTTCTAATCCACCCCTAGCTGCCATTTCCCATTCAGCTTCTGTTGGTAGTCTTTTTCCAGCCCACTTACAATACGCATTTGCATCATTCCATGACACATGGACTACTGGATGGGACATGCGATTGTCAATAGATGAATTCGGACCTTCTGGATGCGCCCAATCTGCACCTTTTACGACTATCCACCAAGGAGTTTGGGCTACTCTCTCTGTCGCAGACTCCAACACATCCTGACTTAAAAATTGAAAAAATACAAAAGACCAACCATAACGTTCTGCATCCGTAAGATATCCGGTAGCCTCAATGAAATCTTGAAATTGTCTATTCGTTACAGTGATGGAATCCATTAAAAATGAACCTACGGATACAGGTCTGACAGGGCCTTCTCCATCTTCAGGAAAACCATCACTTTCTTGAGTTCCCATCAAAAATTCCCCACCTTTAATCTCTACCATATTTTCAAGGAAAGAATGATTATCCGTTGGTTTAATCCCACTAATTTCAGTTGTTTTTTTTGGTTGCTGTGATCTATTTGGTACACAACAGCTTTTCTTTTTCATGAATATACCTCCATTATGAAAACTAGTTATGATCGTTATAATAACCTTTCAAATTCTGTAACTTATTCTTTAACTCAATTATAACGTTTTCATAATTGGGATTGTTGTATTCATTTGTTAATTCATATGAATTTCAATACATCTAACCGATACAGAAACTCAAGGACAAAATTAAAAGTATTAATTGAGTCGGAGCTGGACCTGGACTTTGTCGTTTCTGTCTACAAAAAATATGAAGTCCAAATTCTATACTTTCTTATCTCTCAAAATAAAAGAGGCTAGTTATATCCAGCCCCTTTCCTAATTATTATTATTATTTTTCAAGCAATTTTAGTGATTCGCGGTTGAATGCTGGTAAGTCATCCGGTGTTCTGCTTGTTACAAGATTACCATCAACGACTACTTCTTCATCTTTAACTGTCGCACCAGCGTTTTCAAGGTCTTTTCTCACGGAAACAAAGCTAGTTAATGTTTTACCTTTCAGTAAGTCCGTTTCCACTAAGAATTGAGGTCCATGACAAATCGCGAATACTGGTTTATTGTCTTTCATAAATGCTTTTGCAAATTCTCCATTTTTAGGATCAATCCGAAGTAAGTCCGGAGAGAATCCACCTGGTACTAATAATGCATCATAAGAAGATGGATCTACATCGTTAATACCTTTGTCCGCTTCGATTTTATCTCCATTTTTACCATTAATCGTTTTATTTCCTTCATTACTAATAATATCTACCGTATGACCCGCTTCTTTATAAGCTTTAACTGGATCAGTTAATTCGATTTCTTCTACCATATCTGTGACTAATACTGCAATGTGTTTACTCATGTTTAACTCATCCTTTCATTATTAAGCATCTATGAGTAGTGTACCCGAATTTTTACTGTTGAAACATCTGCATCCAACCTCGCACACTATTTATAAACCAAATTTCGTCAACTCTTTCTAATTCCGACTTAGATATGATTCTTTCCTTGATTTTCTTCTCATCAATTAGCTGTTGACGAAAAGTACCAGCAAGTAAACCAGACTTTATAGGAGGTGTCCAATATTCTCCTTCTACTTTTACAACGAGATTTCCCATTGTAAATTCCGTTAGCTCTTCTTTATCATTCCAAAGTAAGATATCAAACGCATTTCCTAATTCTTCTCGAAATTTTTCATACATCTTACGAAATGTTGTCTTATGGTAGTAATATGGGTTCTTCTTATTTATTGGACTTGCGGCAAGTTGAAATGAGTAATTTGTTTTTTCATTTATCACTGGAATAATTGTGGAATTAATTTTAATTTCACCGCGTTTATTGGCTAATAATCGAACTCTATACGCTTGTTTTTGATTTAAATTTTCTTCTGCATACTCATATAATTTTTGTTCAATTTCTTTTATAGAAATTGAGAAATTAAAATATTCAGCTGATTTATTTAATCGATTCAAGTGATTATTTATTAAAAAAAAGTGGCCATTTTCATATTTCATTGTCTCTAACAATTCAATATTAGTCTCGTTAAGAGATTTGAGTATTTCCGCCTTTGCCCAAGCCTCTAGATATTCAGCTTCTGGATCAGAATCCCAAGTAATTCCACCACCAACACCATAAGACATTGTGTTTTGTTCTGTATCAATTAACGCAGTACGTATAGCTACATTAAAGAGCGCCTCTTGATTCGGTGTAATATATCCAATACTTCCGCAATAAACTTCTCTCGGACTGTTTTCGAGTTCTTGAATAATCTGCATCGTACTTTGCTTCGGTGCACCTGTTATCGATCCACATGGAAATAATGCTTTAAATATATCTATAATCCCGACATTTTCTTCAATTTCTGCAGAAACCGTAGATGTCATTTGAAATACAGTAGGATAACTCTCGATATTAAATAGCTTTGGTACATTTACAGTACCTTTTTTTGCAATTTTAGAGATATCATTTCTTAATAGATCTACAATCATTAAATTTTCAGCTTGATCTTTTATCGACTCCGATAGCAATTGCTTATTCCGAATGTCCTCTTCAATGGATTTTCCACGCTTCATCGTACCTTTCATCGGTTTCGTGAGTATCTTGCCATTCTTTAATTGAAAAAATAACTCAGGAGATGCTGATACAATGTTATATCTACCCAGCTGTAAGTGGGCGCAGTAATTTGCTTTTTGAGCTTTACTTAATTTTTCATATAAATTATGATCACAAACTACATCGTTGGAATGTAAACGCACTGTATAGTTAACTTGGTATGTATCACCTTGGGCTATAGAATTTTTGATGGTTGATACATGTTTTAGATATTTTTTTTTAGAAGTAGACATCTCCCAATCGAATAGCTCGGATGTTTGTGGACACTCCTGTTCATCTATTGATTTTTCTAAAGGTTGTTTATAGATCCCCATCATAATTAAAGGAAGTTCAAAGTCGTCCGAAGTTTTTAAATTATTATCAAATCCTTCTCCTGCTTCATAAGATATATACCCACCTGCATAATAGCCTTGATTTGTATAGGTTTCAATTTTTTCCATAGCAGAAATAACTTCAGATTTCGCATTCGCGACAATCATATCAACTGGATCTAGAAAAACTAATCTTTTCTTTTTTTGTTCATCAAATGCAAAATCAAATATCAATTTCCCTGTCTGTTGCATCGTTTCTACGCTCCTTATAATTAGCATAATGAGTAATGAAATTAAGGAGTAATTTTTCACCACATTCTGTCCAAATAGACTCTGGATGGAATTGAACACCTTCTATTGGGAAAGTGGTGTGTCGAACTCCCATTATCTCCCCATCTTCTGATTCAGATGTGATTACTAATTCTTCAGGTAATGAAGCACGTTCAATTACTAATGAGTGGTACCGTGTTACTAAATAAGGATAGGGTATATCCATAAATATCGTTTTAGCATCATGAAATATAATTGAGCGTTTTCCATGCATCGGTTTAGTTTTTATAATATTCGCACCAAATGCTTGTCCAATTGCCTGATGTCCAAGACAAACTCCTAATATTGGTACTTTATCATGAAAAAACTTAATCACATCTAAGGTAATCCCTGCCTGATCTGGATTATGAGGACCCGGTGATAGCAAGATATATTCAGGATCTAATTCAATAATTTCTTTTATTGTTGTTTGGTCATTTTTTATTACCATTAACTCAATTGAAAATTTCTCCAAATAATGTACAAGATTATATGTAAAAGAATCGTAGTTATCTATAATTAATAGCATTTTTTTCTCCTATAGCTTCAATCTCAAATTTCCTCTTAACTATAGCATAGACTTCATCTTAGCAGTTATAAATAACATTAATGGAATAGCTTTTGAATCTATTCATAGTTTTAAAGTATTTAGTTTGAAATCTAAATGTTGTGCTGTTTGATTTCCATTGCAGACGACGCTTTCCGCAGGCACGGCTTCAACTAACTAGAAAAAAAGACCATTTTTCTAGTTGATTTTCAGCTCGTGCTATTCCTGCAGGAGTCGCCGTCCTCCATTACAATCAAAGCTAAGAATCCTCTGTAATCCGAACACAACAATCATTCATTTTTTAATGAAACTTGGCTATTATGAAATTTACTCACTTAATGTTAGTAAGTAATTTTGATCAGCATTATTATTCTTCTTCTTGAACTGGCTCCCACTTATCCTCAAATGATTTAATTATTTTTAATAAGTCATTTTCTCCTTTAATTGTATAGTGATTATCATGTGTATCCATATCCAAAATCCCGTCATCATTTACTGTAATAGTATATGTTTGATTTTCATCACTTAATAGAAGTAGATAACCACTATGGGCATATTCGTCTGTCTGTTTCAACTTCATATTTTTTGATACTTGGAGTAGTTTATCAATATCTTGTTTATTAGATAAAACAATTTCTCGTGGTTTTCCAGAAGGTTTAATCTCATAAATCGTAATTTCCTTTATTTCTGTTGAATCATTCATTTCTTCTGGTAATACATGTGCAAACGTTACTTCAGGACTGTTCACTTTAGCAATTACAACCCCAATTGTTAACAACATAATAATACTAATCATCCATTTTTTCATGTGCTTCTCTCCTCATGATGCAATTCATGTCGTTCTTTAAATTTTTCATAACTACTCACTAGTGGACTATGATATCAAATACCCTATACTTTTTTCTATATTAAACTTCTTTACTAATTCAACTCCATCACTAGCTTATCCAAAAGTTTCGCTTCTGCTTTAACTTTTATGTCATATACAACTCCCATTCTAATTGTTAAACGAAATTTCTAAATGGCAAAAAACTTTTCAATTCATTTCCTAATTAAACAAATTCCATAGTAAAAGACAGTTTCTTTTTTAGAACTTAATAATGATATACCTATGTACAAAAAACTGCCTAATAGGCAGTTTTTTGTGAGTTACATTTAAAGTTTTCGGTTATTTGTTGCTTCTATATCTTGTTCGATTTCATGAATAATTCGTTTAATCGATCCACACTTATTTAACAATAATCGGTTGAATCCTTTCATCACATAAAGCTCTGTCTTGGTTGAAAATCTATTTTGGAATATGATTTTCATAAACTTCAACCTCTCCCAATTCTATTATACTTCATATAACTTCTTGTTATTAATAACAAATTTCCTCGTAGCAACATGATTAATAAATGTTTGATCATGCGAAACAAATACGATTGTCCCGGGGTATGAGTGGAAGAAATTCTCTAGAGCTTGGATAGTTGGTATATCTAAGAAATTCGTTGGTTCGTCTAATATTAGTACATGAAATTCTCCTAGGAACAAATAGCTTAATTGCAGTCGAATCGACTCTCCTCCACTTAATTGATTCAACTTTTTCCTTAAATCATTTCCCGAGAAATACATAGAATGAAGAATACTTCTTAAAAATCCTTCCTCATATTCTGTTCGCTTTTGCAAAAATTCAAGCACTGTCTCATTAATATTCCGCTGATAACTCAGTTGTTGAAAATAACCAAATGTTACTTTAGGTGAAATATCCAATGCGTCTCCACGTTGTACAATGTGTTGCAGTAATGAACTTTTTCCTGTTCCATTTTCTCCAGTAATTGCAATATTTTCGCCAAGCGGAAATTGAAATCTTGCTTTTTCTAATAAAACTTTATCCCCTACCTGCAAAGTTAATTGGTCACCTATAATAGGGAATTTATTGTGCAATTCAAGTGCTTTTGACTTATAGAAGTTAATTGGGCGACTTGATTCAGGGGCAGCAATTTCCTCTAATTGATCTATTCGTTTTTCAATAGCTTTTGCACTTTTTTGTATCGCTTTTTGCGTCGCATCTTTTGATTTTGTCGCGAACATCCGGTTAACTCCTTCTTTGGAGCGGGTATTTGCTTTTTCACCTTTCATCATTTTATTAGCCTTTGAACGCTTTTGATCTGCAGCTTTTTCTAGACGGGATTTTTCCTTCACAAATTGATGATGAGCTTCCTGTTTTTGCTCTAACTCAAGCTGTTTCTGTTTTTCATATTCATCATAATTGCCTGCGTAAACAAAAACACAGCCATCGCGAATTTCCCAAATCGTCGATACTAATTTATTTAATAAGGCACGATCATGGCTTACTAATACTAAAGCTCCATAATAAAATTCTAGTTCAGATTGAATAAATGCAACTCCGTCTTGATCTAAATGTGTTGTTGGCTCATCAATAAATAAAGCTTCTCGATACTTTGAGAAAAGTTGCGTTAATTTCAACCGAGTTTGTTCTCCTCCACTTATTGAATCCAATTGAGATGGAACATGTAGTTTTCCTAACAAAGCAGGATCTTCATTTCCTGTTAAAGTTTTATCTGGGGCTTCCATTTGCTCGAAATAGGCATAACTTGCGTGTTGGTGAACGATGCCTTTATTTGGATCTATTTTTCCTGCAAGTAACTTCAATAAGCTACTCTTTCCCGATCCATTTTTTCCAACAATACCAATACGATCAAATTGATGAATGGCTAGTCGGTTAATTTTTAAAATTTCTTTATCTAAATAGGTCAATTCAATATTTTCTAATTCAAAACAAATTCTTTCCATTGATAGCTACCTCCGAATAATATTACTTCGTATCGATAGCTAGCTATATCGATACGAGCTTGATTAAATGATTAATAATGACAAGCTCGTATGAATTAAAAGAACAATAGCATATACATATTTATCCTCCTATACAAAAAAACACAGGTACTCTACCTGTGTTTTCGTAAATGAGAAAAACTATAGATAAGGGGGGGTGGACATAAGTAATTACGCAAAAGATAAATAATCCCGTTTCAGAAATATACCAGCTTATCCAGCTACAGCTGGTGAGCATCCGAATGCTCCGCATTACGGGGTGGGTTTCCAACTATGATACGCCCTCTGGAGACTTCGTATATTTCTGACGCTTATTCTAGCTATCATCCGTCTTTTGACCAAACCCTTTTGTAATGTACCATCCCCTCAATCATTGAGAAACTAATTTAAGACGATTTATTCGTATAAGACAGATTACTCCCATTTACTCTCCTAAAAAACAGGTAGAGCTTGAACATATTCAGTTATTTGTTCAAAATCTTTGGGGAACGTAATCTAATTGAATTCATCTTTATTAATTCTCCTTCCGTACATCGTGATATTAAGTTAATTATAGCGATACAATTTATTATCGTCAATATCACGAATCATAAAAAACACCCATAATGAGTACATTCTATATCATTCGAAAATATTGAATTTTTTACTTCTTGATTAATAAGTGTTTCTAGTTCCTGTACCCGAAGTTGTTGATAACTAGATTGGTCCATTAGCCAATTGTCTAGAAAACCTGGATGGCACATCAATTCGGTTACTTCATCTTCTTTTATATTATTTAAAAGATTTATTAACGATGTTGCACTGACTTCTCCTTCACCGTAAAATCCTCCAATAAATTTACTTGGTGTTAAAATATCGCCAATTGTAAATCCATCTAACGTTCTTATCGGTAACCGATATTCTTTAGCTACTTCTTCTATAGCTTCTGCAACAGTGGAAATATGTGTATGAACATGATGATGACTATCTAAATGTGTGACCTTTGGATACCATGAAAGTAATCGCTCTAACTGACAAATAATCTCTTCTTTTACATCTTTCTTTTCAGCACTCTCTAACAACTCTTCCCCTTTTAAAAAGTTTCCCTTCCTATCAATTAAACTTGGTACAGTTAAAGAAATTGGCTTACCTCTATCTAACACTACATGTAAGCCAACACCTAAATCTGGAAAATTTCTAGCAAGTTGAATGCTATCTTTTGCAAACACGGTATTCACCATTGTTGTAGTACTTGATACAATCCCAAACTGATGTGCATACAAAATTCCCATCGTAACTCCTGGTGACAATCCAAAATCATCTGCATTCACAATTAACTTCTTTCTACTCATTCACTTTTTCCTTCTTCCTTTATATTATCTGTAGCATCTGCAGTTTCTTCTTTTAATAACTGTCGATCATACATCTTAAAGAAAGGATAATAAATTACCATCGCAACAATAATATTAATAATCATTAAAACAAGCCCACTGAATTCCCCTGTCGTAAGAAGCCCAGAAAACGGTGCTGGAGTTGTCCATGGTACAATTACATACGGTTTTCCAACAAGACCAATCGCCATCGAAACGTAAGTAATAATTCCAACAGTCAATGGAGCAAGTATAAAAGGAACCATTAATATCGGATTCATTACCACAGGCGCTCCAAATATTGTCGGTTCACTAATATTAAAAATGCTGGCACCAATTGATCCTCTTCCAACATTTTTTAAATGTCTTGATTTAGAGAATAACAAAAATAGTAATGTAAGTGCTAAAACCATCCCCGATCCACCGACTGCCCACCAGATAGCCATAAATGGTTGGCCAATAATATGCGGCAATTCTTCACCTGCTTGATGAGCAGCTACATTTTGTTCGGTAAGACTATACCAAATTGGAGCCATCACACTTGCGACAACCGATATACCATGAATTCCAAATGCCCATAATAAATGAATTAATATTATTGCTACCATCGCGCCCCAAAAACTAGCACCAAGCATTTCTAATGGTTGTCTTAATACTGTCGCAACTATATCATGTAAAGATAAATCCCACCAATGTGTAAGTAACACATCTACTCCAAATACAATAGTAATAATAACTGCACCGGGAATTAATGCTGTAAACGCTCTCCATACAGATGGGGGAACGGTGTCAGGCATTCTTATTACTAACTTCCTTCGATTAAAAAAACGAAACACCTCTACCGTAAAAATAGCTAAAACAATCGCAATAAACAGCCCTTCACTTCCCATTAAATTCAATGGTATATTCCCATCCTCAGTTAATGGCGTAGCTACAAAAAATGCTGATAATGCAAGTACACCGGCAGATAATCCATCTATCTCATAACTCTTAGCCAAGCTATAAGCGATGGAAAATACTGCGACTAATCCTAACAAACCAAATGTTGCATTAACCGGAATACTTAATGTTGGAGCATATTGCGACATAAATTCAGCCCACGATTTAATTGGTGGAGAAGAAATAATTAAAAAAATACTTCCGATAATCAATAATGGCATAACTGCTATAATACCATCACGGATTGCCTTAAGATGCCGCTGCTCCGCAAGTTTTCCCGCCACTGGCATGAAATACTTTTCCATAAATGTTTGAAACTTGGTCACCAAAAAACCCCCTTTTTTGAAAAAGATTATCCAGTGTTTGATGGTTCTCAAAAGCTTGTATACTCTAAGCATATGAAATCACAGCTACAAGAATTCTTAAATTTCTGTTCTTATAAAAACAGTATTCTTTACAAATAGTTAGAACAACAATAAATTTTTACATTAAAAATAAATGTATATTTCTCTACTAATTACCTTTAAAACTAATATAAATCTCTTAAGAACAGTTGATCTATCTTTTAAAATTCATGATAGAAAAACATACAAAAACACCATTTAAGCGTATTCTGTAATAAATAATTTAAGTATATAAGGAAGAAGGTATTCAAAATGTATTTCTAATTTTAAAGTTAGTGGATGACAATGAAATGAATGAAGGTGAAAAGATATTAAACTAGTTATTGTTACGGTTAATATACTTCTCTATGCAATATAAATTCTGAGTAAGGCAGAGCTATTTAATCCCAGAATAAATAAAATTAATTGGCATCGGGGTAGCTTTGTTTGAAATATTACTAAGGGACAATTTGACTAAACTAAAAGCTTTCTCTGCTTAATTGTAGAGAAAGCTTTAATTACAATTCTATTAGAGGATCCTTCTTCTTTTCTTTTTTGAGGGATGGGTGACTTACTTTGCCTTCTGAATAAGGATGTGTAGTAAATGGAACCCCAGCTGCTTCAGCAGTATTTTTCTCATAAGATACCAGATCTTCCTTAGTAACATCTGATAATTTTTTCTTCCCCATAGCACGAATAGCGACTTCTAATTCTTCGATAGTTGACTTAAGATAATTGGTAGCATTTTTTGCTCCTTCTTCTCGCACAAATTTATCTTTATACTTTCCATCACTCCACACCACTTGAGTAGGCGGTTCAAATGGTACTGCATCTAGAACTTGTTTATGAGCAACTGTAAATAATAATACAGAACCTAGATAAACTGCATCCGCACCCAATGCTATTGCCTTCAAGTACTCTCCAGGTGTAAACATTCCTCCAGAAATGATAAGACTGATTTCACTTTTTTTATTTAATTTTTCTAAATGGTTAACTGCTCTTATTAAAGCATGCAAAGTGGGAATACCGAAATCATCTGTTAAAATTGGAGCAACCCCATACGTAGCTGCTTGACCACCATCTATTGCTATAAAATCAACATCGAGTTCTAATAGAGTGTCAATATCATCTTCTATCTTACCTCCTGCTCCAACTTTAGCTCCAATAGGTACCCCTCCACTAATTCGTCGAAGCTCTTGTACTAAATCTTTTAGGTCTTTCATCGTCTGATTTTCAAAGAAATTGTTATGAATCACCGCGTCTTCATCGTCTTCTAACCCCATAACTTTCCTTGCATGTCCTTGTAAATCCCTTGGAATGATTACATCTCCCATTCCAAGTAATGCTCCTTGTCCGAATTTTATTTCTATCATATCTGCCTTTTTAAGCAATTTTTCATCTTTTGACCATCTTGCCTTTCCAAACTGCAATATGTATTTATCTGCACTGTCTATCTCTTCGTCTAAAATTCCACCTTCTCCAGAATTTATTGCAATTCCTACGTTATTCGCAGCGTCCATTAAAGCAAGACGTACATTCTTAGCTAACGCAATTCCATATGCCATTCCACTAATCATAAAGGGAGCATTAATTTCAAGTGGTTTTTTTGCTTTTGGTCCAATTGTTACTGAAATATCTACCGCTACATCGTGATCCGTTGGGAATTTCGCCGCTTGAGCTGGTATAAACGTAATGCTTTCAAAGTGCGGCCATTGTCTTGTAGATCCCAATGGACGATGCAAAATCTTTCCAAACTCTGACCTCAGATTATTCTCAAATGTAGTTTGAATTCCCATATGTTTAAAACCAGCCAACATTTCAATCAGATTTTCTTGATATTTATCAGACATAATAATGGAACCATATTTTTTTGTCATTTTTTTAATTATTTTACGCCAATTCAAAAGCGTGAATAGAAACCCTAAAATTACGATACATAGCAATATTAAAATGATTATGTCTATCATTGTTCTATTCATTTCCTTTCTTTATTCAGCTAATAAAGACATATTACTGTTGGTTTGATTTTGATTGCTCATCCTCTTCTTTTTTCCATTTCGGGTCGGTTAATTGATGGTACTTGAAATTAATATAATTTATAGTTATTGGAACTGCTATAGATAGTAAGAAGCATATCAACGCAATATTATTTAACCTGTCTGCGATAAAATCCATCAAACCAATCCCTCCTAATCCGTATCCACTGAATTTCCCGGTTCTTTAATATCAATATTTACTGATAACGTAATTTCCACATCCTTGAAATAATTTTCTCCATAGTCCCAATCATCTTTTACTTGTTTCCAAATCTTCGGCTCCTTGGTTATCAGATGTTCAGCAAGACCTAAAATATCAGTTTCATACTCATCCCTAACCTTCTCTATTGTTCCTGTAATTAAACTCTTCACTCTTGTTTCTAAAGAACTTTCCAATTTTTTCATGTTTTTATGTGCAAAAAAATCTTCCGAATAAAAAGTTTCCACTAACTCAGCATCTAGAAAAGTTTCAAATTCAAAGTGAAGATTTTCAGGGTCTTTATTTTTTAATTTTATCTTTGTTTTTCCATCTGGAATATGAAAAGTTGCATAGGTATTATCTAATTTTGTTGTTACTGAACCATTATACATAGGTTGTATAATCATATAACCTTCTAGATTGTCATCTTTTAAAGCTCCGATCATTTTAGAATTATCCCCACTAAAAACAGCTAGACCCGTCAAATCAATACCGGTTGAAGACCCTTCCGTAGTTAACAAGGGCAACGTAAAACTACGATTATTAATAAAGTATTGTTGCATATTTCCAAATCGTTGTGGATCTCCCCCAACTGATCGGTAATTTCCTATAATGAGTTGTGTTAAATATTGAGAAGGCAATTTTACATCTTGTGGTTCAATGTACAATAATTCCCCAGCAGATCCTTCCGCAATAGAAAGTATCACTTCTCTATTCATTCGTTTTTCACGCATAAATACATCTACAACATCTGCTAATTGATATTCTTCTTTCACAACTTCATCAGAAATAACTACAATCTCTATATGGCTACCATCTAATTTTCTATCCTCTTGTTTTTCTATTGCATCTCCTACTTCATAAATTGTTCTTCCTTCCTCCACAATATTTCGAAAACCTTTTCCAGTACCACTAGATGCTGGTAAGGTAATCAGCCCATTTGGAACTACAATTTGTTCGGTCACATTTAAAGTTTGGTTTGTATTGTCATGAGGAAGATCAATCGCAATTCCAGATAAAAACGCTCGCTCTTCTAATTCCAAACTATCCCAACAACCTGTTAAAAAAAGAAAAGAAGTAATTATAATGCTGACTAATAACTTTTTCATGGTTTTATCTCCTGTTTTTTCTTGCGTTTAAAAATATACATAATATATAAGAACAATATAGTTAAAATTGTCACGATAACGGATGAATAACTTATAATTGTTGCATATAACCCGAGTTGATAATAATTAGCCGGTAGTATGGATAACAAAAATGCAATAGGGGATAATCCAAACGCCACATATTTTTTATTAGCCTTAGGGAATAAATCTGTAATTATCATGACACTAACATCATATGCAAGGATACAAGTGAGAAATATGGTAGTGTTCCATATAATAAAATATAAAGATTCAATACGGTCCAGAAGGCCTGCTGAATGAATTGTGTTGGCAAGCTCCACTAATGGATAGATTGTATTGGCTGTCGTAACATTTCCTAACACAGCTATACAACTTAGATATATTGCAACATATAGTATTATTACAACTAACATTCCCACAGAGGCACTTTTAGGACCATTTTTTGGATCTCTATTTAATTTCATATAGAATAATAAAATAAAAGCTCCCGTATATGATAAAATGCCGTTTGGAAGTTCTTTTATATACGTCTTCCAATCCGTAGTAAAAATCGGTAATAGATGTTTAAAATCACCAAATGGCAATGCCATAATTACTAACGCAACAGTAGCAATGACCGAAAAGGTCATAAATCCAAAACACATACGAAACACTGCATTTCTCTCACCAGAAACTGCATACACAATAACTAATAAGAATGCTAATATAACAAATTCTGATGGGGTTCTATCAAAAAGATAATGTTGTGATATATCCGCAATAAACGCTAATTCATACCCTACAATAAACCAACAAATGATGATATATAAAAGCGAAAAAACAACTGCAACAGGCCGGCTTAACAAAAAAGATGCATAATTTAAAAATGACTGATTAGGAAATTTGGATGCTATATTCGCAATCAACCAAGTAATTATAATTGAGATCAATCCAGCAATAATTAATGTTACCCATCCATCCGCTGCCTCTGTCTTACTTGCTAATAAACGTGGGTAAGTTAGGATCCCTACAGCCACAATCATACTTGGAATCGAAAAACCAATTGCTCTATTTGAAATTCTCCCATCCGTATAGTTCACTGTTTTCATTAACTTTTCCGACCTTTTTTAGATTGATGTAAATTATTCTGCAAAAAATTCTCTCGCTTCGATAAAACAGTAATTGGTGCACGGATAATAGTATCTGATAAATCTCTTTTCACCATTGGCATAAGAGGAATACTGTATGGCACTCCAAAACTTTTTAGGTTAGTAATATGAATCACCATTACAATTAACGATAATATCAGCCCATACAATCCAAGTAATGCTGAGGCTAACATAACTCCAAAGCGAATTGCGCGAAAACTAATTGCTACACTATAATAGGGAACACAAAAGCTTGCAATAGCTGTTAACGCTGTCACAATAACGATTATCGGACTAGCAATTCCAGCATTTACAGCTGATTCCCCAATTACTAAACCTCCTACAATACTGATGGTTTGACCAATTACCCTTGGAAGTCGTATAGCAGCTTCTTGAAGCATCTCAAATACCATTGCCATTAACAACACTTCAACAGCTGCATTAAAGGGCATTCCCTCTCTACTAGCTGCTATAGAAAAAACTAAAGATGTAGGCAGCATCCCGGGATGAAAAGATACCAACGCGATGTAGATCGCTGGTAAAAATAACGCAATTATACATGCGATAAATCGCAAACTACGTATCAAAGAAGCAGTTATCCAACGTTGATTATAGTCTTCCATTGATTTCACAATATCATTTAAAACAATAGGTCCAATAATAGAAAAAGGAGTGCCATCCACCAAAATTACAAATTTTCCATGCAACATTTCAAATGACGCTTTGTCTGGTCGTTCTGAACTTATCATTTGAGGAAAAGGAGATAGTGAACTATCCTCAATCCATTGTTCAATTTGTGCAGAATCCGTTACGTATTCGGTATCTATAGATTGAAGTCTTCGTGTAACTTCTTCTAGAATATTAGGATTAATTATATCCTCTATATAGCAAAGCATTACCTTTTGTTTTGACCTAGATCCGATTTCAAAACTTTTAAAACGTAATTTCGGATCTCTTATATCTTTTCGAATTAAAGACAAATTCACCTCTAAATTTTCTATAAAACCATCTCTTGGTCCATGTATTAATGTTTCAGATTGAGGCTGCTCCACAGAGCGTTCTTTACCACCGGTAGAACCGATGATTAAAGCCTTCTTTTCACCATCAATAAAAAATACAGTCTGTCCATCTAAAATATAATCAATAATCTTATCCATATTCTCAGATTCTTCAATAGAAGTTATTGATATTACCTCTAACTTAATATTCTCTATTAGATCGACGTCAATATCTTTTAAATTTTGCTGAAGGTTTTTAATAATATTATTATTAATACGAATTTCATCGGTTATTCCTGAAATATAGGCAATCCCACAGTTCGTATTCATCTTACCGATTTTAATATTACGTAAATTTAAATCTTCTGGATTACCTATCGTATCCTTTATATTTTGAAGGTTAGTAATTACCTTACTTGATACCGATAATTTCGTGTTTGCAGATACCTGTATAGAAGTAGCACGTTTGTTATCTGATTGAATATTTTTTAATTTAGATAATATTGATCTTCTCAACATGATACCTCCAAACATACAGTTTTTTTTACCATTCCACATAAACAGTTAATTATTCTCTAGTTTGTATAAAATATACAAAAGTAAAAAAGAAAAAGTGAAGCTTCATTTAGTGGACTTTTCGCTCTTGACCACTTAGATGTTAGTACCACAATGGCATGACCTAAAGACCTTTGAATAGAATCGGACATTTACGCAGTGATTTCCCACTTATCTTTTTTAGTTGTCCCCATCCTTTTTAAAGTGTGGCAATTGTTTTTCGTAACATGTATCGGATCCTTCATTAATAAATGCCATTATTAAATTCCTTCTTTAGAATCATATTCATATCGCTAACTAATAATTTTGTTCTATATTGCTTACCTTTTATTGAATTTATTAATCAATACGATATAATCGGGAGATATATTTACAATATTTTCTGATTTTTGTTTTTTACATTTATAGGGTAATTAGCCACAAGGAGGTTGAATATGGAGGACAAGCAAGATATTTCCCGACAAAAAAGAAAGTCAAGATTAGTGATGCCCGATACATATGTCATTCTATTTTTAGTGTTATTAGTAGCTTATATAGCAACATATATTATTCCCTCAGGTAGCTTTGAGAGAGAAAACGTTGATGGTGTTGAAAAAGTTATACCAGATACTTATCAATCAATGGATGGAAATTCATTAGGATTTTTAGATTTTTTTAATGCTATTCAAACGGGTATGGTTGAGTCTGCGGATATTATATTTTTGATCTTATTTACTGGGGGAATGTTTGAAATTATTGAACGTTCCGGTGCTTTAAAGGGTTTAATTAACCAAGCTGTACGACTCACTCGGGGAAATGAGTTTTGGCTTATTGCATCAGTATCTACAATCTTTGCACTCATTGGAGCAGTTGGTGCGGTAGCAAATGCTGTTATTGCTTTTGTAATGGTCGGAGTAATAATTGCGCGAGCATTAAAGCTTGATCCAATTGTTGCAGCAGCTATTACATTTGGATCTAATTTTGTTGGATTTAGTGTAGGATTTTTAAATCCTTACACTGTGGGTATAGCACAAGATATTGCCGGTCTTCCGATATTTTCTGGGTTATTATTTAGAATAATTATTTTCATTTTGATGCTTTCTTTAACGATTGCTTACATTTGGCGATATGCAAAGAAAATCATAGAAAACCCAGAGTTAAGTATAGTAGGAACTTACGAAGCAACGAATGAGATGGATAGTTTAAATGCTCCTTTCACGAAGAGGCATCAATTAATATTAATTTTTGTGGCTCTTTGTCTAAGCTTTTTCGTTTATGGGTCTATTCAACTCGAGTGGACGATAAATCATATGTCTGCCTTCTTTATATTTATTGCACTTGGTTCTGGAATTATTGCAGGAATGCATTATAATACTCTAGCTGAAACATTTTTACATGGGGCTAAAAACCTTATTTACGGAGCCTTAGTGGTAGGGTTAGCGAGGTCAGTTATTGTTATATTAGAAGAAGCAATGATTATTGATACAATTGTATATGCATTATCAGTACCTCTTGAAAATTTAATACCAGTATTTTCAGCAATTGGTATGTTTATTTCAAATTCATTGCTTAACTTTTTAGTAAATTCAGGTAGTGGACAAGCAATGATAGCAATGCCGCTTCTAACTCCATTAGCTGATATGATTGGAGTCACTAGACAAGTTGCAGTTCAATCGTATCAATTTGGGGATGGGCTGACTAATTTAATCTTTCCTACGTCAGGAATTCTAATGGCTAGTCTTGCTGTAGCTAAAGTACCTTATACAAAATGGTTAAAATGGGTTTTCCCTCTATTTCTTGTCTGGCTAGTAATTGCAATAATAGCTTTGATAATAGGAGTTCTCATTCAATGGGGTCCTATGTAAGGAATTCATTATAATATATTCATCCCCAAATAAATAATTAGGCGTAAATACCTAATTATTTATTCAATTTAGTTGATATCCTTAAATAATTACCGATATAAGATTAGATATACAACTTAATTAGCGAGGAATGATGAGGAATGTCATTTAAGATTCCTCCCTACACTTCAAAGTACAAATTAATTGCTACTTACCGAAGTAACGGGGATATCTGGCTTGCCATGCTTATTGATGAAGAGCCTTTTAATTTCAAATGGAGTGAACTGGGCAGTATCCAGGATTTAGAATTAAAAAATTATCTATCTTCATTGCAATCCGATATAGAGGCAGGAAGATATGAAATAGAAAATCATTAAAAAAATAACAAAACAACGAAAAACACCTCAAGTTTTGAGCTTAGAACAGAACGAAAGGAATGTTGAAGATATACGTAATCTCTACGGGAGGAAAAACAAAGAAACGAGTAAGCTGACAACCGCCCGTAGAAAGTCACGTATGGATTTTTCGATTTTTTCAGTTCACTACATTAATTATTACACCGTATATCTTTTTTCTTGTATACTCTTTTCTTCTCCACGTTCAAGTTGAAGGATTTCCAAAATTTCTGCCTTTAAAGTTGCCATCTCTTGACTACCTCTTAATCTAGGTTTTGATTGTTCCAATACAATTTCTGCAGCCACCGTTCCAGGCTGTCCACGTAAAATTAGTATTCTATCACATAAAAACAGAGCTTCATCAATATCATGAGTCACCAGTACCATTGTTGTTTGATACTTACTCCATATAGACAATAATAAATCTTGTAATTGCATTTTCGTAAATGCGTCTAATGCACTAAAAGGTTCATCTAGTAATAGAATCTCTGGAGAAGTGACTAGAGCTCGAGCTATTGCTACACGTTGAGCCATACCACCTGAAAGTTGCTTTGGATAAAGGTTCTCCTTTTGAGAGAGTCCAACACTTTTCAAATAATCTAAACCTCGTTGCTTTTTATTTATTTTTTTACCTGTTAATCCAAATGTTACATTTTCCATAACATTTAACCATGGTAATAACCTCGGCTCTTGAAATATATAACCTATCGATGCTTGTATTCCCTTTGTTCGTTTTTGGTTAATGGTAATTTCTCCATAGTACCTGGTATCCAACCCAGCAATTGAACGTAAAATGGTACTTTTTCCACAGCCACTTGTTCCGAGTAGTCCTACAATTTCTCCGGATTTTGTTCGAAACGATATATTATTTATTGCAGGGGTACCATTAAAAGTTCGACTTACTTCTTTTAGTTCCAAACTCACGACCCATCCTCCTTTATTTTTAAGACTTTACGATTCGATCTTGCCAATGTAATGTTCGACTTTCTAGTTTTTTCAAAATCCAGTCTGTACCTTTTCCAATGAATGCAAATAACAATATACTAGCTAAAATCGTTTCAGGAGATAGTGTGTTTTGACCTGCAATCAATAAATATCCTAAACCTTGACTTGCGCCCATTAATTCAGCAGCTACAACAAACATCCATCCAAGTCCTAACCCACTTCGAAGACCTGTAAGAAAAGAAGGTAACGATGCGGGTAATATAATTCTTCGGACAAGTTGAAAGGTAGACAATCGATTCATTTTACCAACTTCAATCAACTTTCGATCAACGCCTGTGATACCACTTATGATATTTAAATACACTGGAAAGAAGACGCCGACACTAATCATGGTAATTTTAGAAACTTCACCAATTCCCATCCACAGAATAAATAACGGAACCCAAGCTAAAGAAGGAATAGCCCGAAAAGCTTGTATTAATGGATCAAATAACAATTCTGCTTTTCTATACAAACCTACGAGTCCACCGAGCATAAGAGCGGCAGCAGTACCTAGAAAAAATCCAGCAAATACTCTATATAAGGTAATACCTACATGCCCCCATAAAGATCCATCTTCAGCAAGATTGATGATCGTACCAACAACTGTCGTTGGTGCAGGTAATAAATACGTAGGAAAGTAACCAAATCTACTTAACACTTCCCAGACAATTAATAGCAAAATAGGAATAATACTTCCCATCCAAATTACTTCATATGACAAAAATGATTTGTTTCTCTTAAACTTATTTTTATCCCAATTAATAACTTCTTCAGACACCTTAGACAAGACAGCCACCTCTAATTATTTATTTAGCTCTTCTATAAATGATGGTTGGACAAGTTCATTTACAACCTTCTCAATGTCCGTATCAGCTTCAATAACTTCTCCCTCTAGAAGAACCTCTGCTGAATTTCTTAACGTATCTCGATGCTCATCTCCAGGAATGGAATTGGAAAAATCATTCCTCTCTAAAGTCTGTTTCGCTACATCTAGTGACATCTCTGCTTCTTCAGATAAAATCTGTGCAGCTGCTTCTGGATTATCTATTGTCCACTCTCTTGCTTTTTCATACGCTTCAATCACAACATGAACATAATCTGGATATTCTTCTGCAAAATCTTCTCGCACGTTTAAAAAACCATATGTGTTAAATTCTTTATTTCGATAAAACAAGGTTGCATCAGATTCTAATTCGGCTCGAGCCATATGTGGATCTAGCCCCGCCCATGCATCTACGGAACCTTTAGACAAAGCAACCGCTCCATCACCATGTTGTAAATTGACAATTTCTAAGTCAGCCGCTGTTAATCCAGCTTCATTTAAAGCCCGTAGTAGAAAAATATATGGATCCGTACCTAACGTGGCAGCCACTTTTTTTCCTTTTAATTCTTCTACCGATTGGATTCCTGACTCAGAATCAGCAACTAAAGCTGTCCACTCTGGTTGAGAATAAATATATACATTTTGAATTGGAGAACCCTTGGCTTTAGAAACAAGCGCTGCAGATCCTGCAGAAGAACCAAAATCAATACTATCACTTGTTAAAAATTCTAAAGCCTTATTACTACCTTGACTTAGTACCCACTCCACACCTATTCCTTCATCTTCTAAGGCTTCTTCTAACCATCCTTGTTCTTTTAATACAAGGCTTGTTGGTGAATAATACGCATAATCTAACCGAATCTTATCAGGCTTTCCATCTGCTGCACTTGAATCAGATCCACATGCTGCTATTAAACTACTTATTATTATCACTAAAGCTATACTCATTAACTTACTTCTCATTAAATTCTCCTCCTTATAATTATTCAAATAAGATTACTTGGTTTTATAACAATGAGGTTCGTACTTCTCCAACTGTATCTAAATGAATAGTATAGGAGATTTAACATCAATATAAGATTTGTTATGCCTTAAATCGATAGCCTACATTATGTTCTTTTAATGTTTTATCTTTCCCAAACAAGAAATGCTTCTCCATATTAGGAGAATAGGGAGAATTAATGGTCTCCTTACCGACTGCCTCTGCAACAGCTCTAAGCATTGCTGGAGATGCTCCACAACATAACCCAATATAATTAACACCAATCCCCTTTGCTTCTTTTGCCCACTCTGCTAATTCATAACGGTTATGGTACAGTGGATCTAAAGCAGTTGGAAAAGTTGTTTCAGTAGGCAAATGGCAACTACAACCACCATCAGGTAAATTAAAAAATGTCGGATGCTCATCTGATGTACGATATGGAATGGGTAATGCTCCTACATAACCGTCTACATGCTTTCTAATTTTTGCAATATAAGGTTGCATCGTATCTGGACCTCGGAAACAATTCATTCCAACTACAAGTGCTCCCTTTTCCGATAATATTTTACAAGATTCCTCTACCGTATAGCCATCCCTTAAAATGTTTTCTCCCATTAACCCTAGTGTAATGACAGCTGGCAAGTCTTTTTTCAATATTTCTTCCAAAGCAATTTCTGCTTCTTCATGATAATAAAATGTTTCACCATTAATAAAATCAACATCTTCTTCTTTACTCCACTGAGCCATTTCAGCGAACATCTCTCTAACTTTAGATTTGCTTGATTCATCATAAGGGTCAAAGATATTTGTATTAGATATATTTCCTGCAACTAATGCTTCTTCCAATGGATGCTCTTTCGCTACTTCCTTTGCTAAACGAATAGCACTTCTATTCAATGGTTCTAATAATTTTTCCTTGCCAATAATGCGCATTTTTTCTCGATGTGCATTGTATGTAAATGCTAATACAACATCCGAACCAGCATTCATAAAATCACGATACGTTTGTTTTAAAGCATCCGGGTTCGCAAGTGCTACTTCTGGTACAAACGAACCTGCCTGTAAATACCCTCTCCTCTCTAATTCAAATAAATATCCTTCTCCTACTATTACCGTACCTTCTTGCAAACGTCTTTTTAAACTACGCTTCATCATAATCTCCTCCTTCATTATTTTTACAAACAAAAACCCTTCTTCTAAAAGTAAGAAGAAGGGTTAACCTACATTGTTCTTCTTATCTTTAAGGCATATAAGCCTATTGGAATTAGCACCATACCTTATAAGGCTGGTTGCTGAGACTTCATCGGGCCAATCCCTCCGTCTCTCTTGATAAGTCTAACTATATTTAATTTTTTAAAAATTAACTTTTTAATATCTTATATGATAACCATAAAATAATCAATAGGAAATTTAAATTATTCATTTATTATTTTTTAAATGATTTCCTAGTGAGTGATGCCGTGCCTGATAAAAAACTGCCAGTTGCAATCTAAATCAAAAATATATTGTAAATATTTGTTATACTATTATCAATCATAGGATTAGGAGTGATGAAAATGTATGAACTAAAAACAAAAGAAACAGAAAACAGTGTTATTCAATTCATCGAAAGTGTTGATCATCTTCAAAAGAAAGAAGATGCTTATAAACTATTAGATATATTTACCGAATCTACTGAGTATCCAGCAAAAATGTGGGGAACAAGTATTATTGGCTTTGGAAAATACAATTATAAATACGCTTCTGGCCACTCCGGAGAATTTTTAATAGTAGGATACTCTCCCAGAAAATCAAAAATTAGTCTCTATCTCGCAACAGATATTGTTCAAGATAGTGAATTAATGACAGCTTTAGGTAAATACACTACCGGAAAATCGTGTGTTTATATTAACAAACTCAGTGATATTAATCTTGATATCTTACGTCGTTTAATTAAACAATCACTTTTCCATATCAAATCAACTTATCCTGATACTGCAAAATAACTTAGCACTGTTCGATCAATATTGCCATTCCTTGGCCGCCACCAGCGCATAAAGTTGCTATACCATATTGCTGTTTTCTTTTTATTAGTTCATAGATTAATGTCGTAATTATCCGGGTGCCCGTAGCACCGACCGGATGACCTAACGCAATCGCCCCTCCATTAACATTTACTTTTTCATGATCCAAACCTAGTTCACGAATAACAGCAACGGATTGAGAAGCGAAAGCTTCATTCAATTCTAGTAAATCTATGTCTTGGATTGTTTTTTGATTTCGTTTAAGTAGTTGTTTGACTGCCGGTACTGGGCCAATTCCCATTATTTCAGGGGAAACACCCGCTGTACTCCAATCTACGATTCTTGCGAGTGGTTGCAAGCCAAGATGTTTGGCATGTGATTCTTTCATAATAACCAAAGCTGAGGCACCATCATTTCTGCCGCAAGCATTACCAGCAGTCACCGTCCCACCTGCTTCAAATACTGGATTAAGATTTGCTAGTTTCTCTAGAGATGTATCAAATCGAGGATATTCATCTACTTCAAATATAGATATCTGTTTCTTTTCCACAACCTCAATAGGAGCTATTTCATCTTTAAACCGTCCACTTTCTATAGCTTTTTTTGCTCTGCGCTGACTTTCTATCGCAAATGCATCTTGATCTTCTCTTGATATATTATATTTTCTAGCAACATTCTCAGCTGTAATACCCATAGATAGATTCTTACCATAGATTTCTTGAGGTTGTTGTCCTGCTTCTAAATTAGAATCGACAATGGTTGTTCGATCTCCTCCAAATCTAGTATTTCGTAAGTATATTGGAGAACGGCTCATACTCTCTGTCCCACCCGCTATGACAATATCAGCTTGATTACTAAGAATTTGTTGTACTCCAGATGTCACTGCCTGGATTCCAGATGCACATAATCTATTTACTGTAAAAGCAGTCACTTGTTCAGGGATACCCGCTCTTAGCGCTGCTACTCTAGCAATATTCGATGATTCCGTCGTTTGTCTTACTTCTCCTAAAATAACCTCATCTACGTGATCAGCTGGCATATAAACTCTTTGTAGCACTTCTTTAATCACATGACTTGCTAGATGACCAGAAGATACATTTTTCAATGATTTACCATATGCTCCAATTGGTGTTCTAGTTGCACTGACAATAACTATCGGATCGTCCATACCTATACCTCCCTACAACTTGCCCTTAGCTATAATGTTTCTTTAATTGTCCAGCAATAATATTCTTCTGAATTTCCGATGTTCCTTCATAAATTCGTGTAATTCGCGCATCTCTATAAAATCGTTCCACAGGAAAATCTGAAATATATCCAATCCCTCCATGAACTTGAACTGCTTTATCTGCTACTCGGTTGTATACTTCCGAACCATACAGTTTTAACATCGCTGCTTCCTTAATTACATTTTCTCCATTGTCAACCATCCATGCCACTTTATAAGTCAAAGCCCGTAATGCCTCTATCTCTACAGCCATTTCAGCTAACATGTGTGCAACTGCTTGGTGTTCAATAATCGACTTACCGAATTGTTTTCTTTCAATTGCATAAGTAGTCGACATATCTAATAACTTTTGGCTTGAACCTAAATTCCGAGCTGCCAAACCAGCACGACCATTGGTTAAAATTTTTAAGGCATTTACATACCCCTGACCTTCTTCACCTAGTAAATTTTCCGCAGGCACTTCACAATTCTCTAAAATTATTTCCGCTGAGTGAGAACCTCTCAGACCCATTTTTTCTTCAATCGCTCCTATATGAAATCCCGGAGCTCTCTTTTCTACAATAAAAGAAGAGATGCCTTTTGCTCCTTTCGTTGGATCTGTAACTGCCATCACAGTAAACACTTCTGCTTCTGTGGCATTGGTAATGTAATGTTTTATTCCATTTAATATATATTTATCTCCCTTTTTAACGGCAGAAGTTTTTAATGCACTTGCGTTCGATCCAGCTTCAGGTTCAGTTAGCGCAAATGCACCTAATTTTTCTCCACTTGCCATGGAAGGCAAGTATTTTTGCTTTTGTTCTTCATTCCCCATTTCCACTATTCCAACAGTACCAATTCCAGTATGAGCTCCGATTAGAGTCGTATATCCATTATGCGTTGCTCCAATTTCTTCATATAATGCACACTTTCCTATCATTCCAATCCCTATTCCACCGTAGTGTTCAGGGATACTTAAACCAAATAACCCCATTTCTTTTGATAATTCAATTATTCGTTCGGGGATTCTATTTTTTTGTTCAATATCATCAGCGACCTGCTCTACCTCTGTTTGAATAAAGTTTCGAACGTTTTCTTTTAAAGATTGAATGTTTTTATCTAATTCAAAGTTCAAACTGTATGACCTCCTATTGTTGCAAGTTTCAATGTACTATAGAAAAAAGCAAAGAGGCTGAGACAGGTATTTACTTAAACGAATGATATATAAAGAAAACTATCAGAAAAGAAATATACTCCGGTTGCTCATGCATAGGATGTCTGCACAGTCCTTCTCCCCCAAACCTTAATATTTCTTCTGCTTCTTCTAGTTATCGTTCGTTCTTTGAACAAAATCTCAACCTCTACTAGATGATTAATTCTTCGTAGATACTTTAATCAATTGGAATTCCTATTATTTCTCCATCTTCAACTGCACTAACTCTCGTAAGAATTTCGAATCCTCCATTTTCATCTATATTTGGAATGACATATACTTGTTTTTCTTCTGGTAACGCATCTAATCCAGCCTGTATATGCTCTCGAATTACAGTGGCATCCTCTACATTTCCTGCTGCTTTCATTGCTTCTACAAAAATATGCAAACTCACATAATGGAAACCAGCTTCTGATCCTGGTTCAATTCCGTGCTCTTCTGTATATTTCTCTACAAATGCTGGAACTCCAGGATAATCCGCTTCTACCAATGGCATGGTCCCAATTGCACCTTCTAGAACTTCATACGTTTCTGTAATTCGCTTCATTTCATCTAATTTTGCTTGGTCCATAATAATAAATCCACCTTCAAATCCAAGTTGTCTCGCTTGATTAACAACATTCGCTGTTGGTTCAGATGGTCCTCCTAGGAAAATTACATCAGGGTCTGACTCTAAGGCATTTGTCAATAATGTATAAAAATCCGTTTCTTTTGCAAAATCTACCGATGCCTCATGTACTACCTCTCCTCCTTGTTCCTCCCAATACGGAAGTAATTCATCAGCCCAATCTTGACCATACTGTGTTACTGGAGGAATCGCCGCTAATTTATTCCCAAACCGATCCATCGAATATTTTGTAAAAGGCTCGACATATCCATGATAACTAGGCGGAATTCTTACGGTTAATTCATTGCCTTGTTCCGTAATTGCAGGTTCACTAGAGTAAGCCCCAATAATAAAGTTTTCTTGTTCATTAAACACTTGTAGCGCTGCAATCCCCCCACTATGTGGAGCATAAATAATTGGTGTAGCATTTTCTTGCACTAATCGTTTTGCATTAGAAGCTGATTCATTTGGTAAATACTTATCATCAAGAGAAACAATATTTAACTTATATGTTTCACCATTAACCTCAAATCCTTCTTCATTAATTTCTTCTGCAGCCATCTCTAAACCATTTAAAGTATTTTCTCCATATAAAGCAGCAGAACCACTTAAAGGACCGGTATATCCAATGTTAACAACCTTCTCCTTTGTCTCCGCATTCGTACTAGAGTCCGTACTATTATTATTTGTTGTTGAACTACCATCAATGCACCCCGCTAAAACGACAATAACTAATAAGGAAATCAAACTTAAGAAAATTTTGTTTATTCTCATTATAATTCCTCCTATTTTTTAAATACAAAGGATTTAAGCCCCTATATAAGCCTTTCTAACTTCTTCGTTTGAAAGTAATTCTTCTTTTGAACCTTCTACTACAACCCCCCCGTTTTCAAAGACATATCCCTTATCAGCAATATTCAAAGCGGCATTTGCATTTTGTTCGGCTAGTAGAATAGTAGTTCCTTCCTGATTAATCTGTTGAATACTATCAAACATTTGCTCCACAATTAAAGGTGCTAACCCTATAGATGGTTCATCTAACAACATTAACTTAGGCTTCGCCATAAGTGCTCTGCCAATAGCTACCATCTGTTGTTGTCCTCCACTCAGTGAACCAGCCATATCATGGCGTTTCTCATATAATATTGGAAATAACTCATATACTTCCTTTATAGTCTGTTTAATTCTACTTTTTGTTTTCCGATGAATATAAGCTCCCATTATCAAGTTGTCATATACCGTCATTCGGGGGAATAACTTCCTGTCTTCCGCACATTGTACAATACCTGCTTGCACAATTTTATCTGGTGATTTTCCCTTCAACGCCACCCCTTCAAACTCAATTTCTCCAGAAGCTGTTTTTTTCAATCCACTTATCGAATGGAATACTGTACTCTTCCCAGCCCCGTTCGCCCCTAGTAATACAACAATTTCTCCCTGTTTAACTTGAATATTGATATTGTTTACAGCAGCATAATTTCCATATTTGACCGTAACTTTATTTAGCTTAAGCACTTGCACTCCCTCCTAAATAAGCACGAATCACTTCTTCATTCTGATTTATTTCATTTGGTGTGCCTTCAGCAATCTTTTCACCATAATTTAATACCATGATCTTGTCAGCTAATTCCATAATCATTTTCATCTTGTGTTCAATTAAACAAATAGTTATTCCTTGTTGCGCCATTTTTTTAATTAAAGCGGATAATTCTTCGGTTTCATCCGGATTAACTCCAGCTGTCGGTTCATCTAGAAATATAATTTCAGGATCTGTTGCTAATGCAAGTGCAAATGCTACTCTCTTTTTCTCTTCTTGCGATAAATTTGCAACAGGTACATCGGCTACACTGGATAAGCCAACAAAGGATATGACTTCTAGTGCTTTCTGATTTGAACGCTCTTGTTCTTGCTTTAACCGTTTTGTTCGAAAGATCGCATCCCACAAATTTGATTGGGTTCGTAAACTATGACCAACGACAACATTTTCAAAAACATTTGATTTTTCAAATAGATGTGTAGTTTGGAAAGTTCGTGCAACCCCTAATTCAGCTATCTTATTTGCTGGCAATGTAGAAATATCTTTGCCTTTAAACATCACTTGCCCTGAGGTAGGTTTGTAAACACCACTGATTAGGTTAAAAAATGTTGTTTTTCCAGCACCGTTTGGGCCAATAATTGCGTTTATTTTCCCTTTATCTATTGAAAAATCAACATTATTTACGGCTCTTAAACCTCCAAACTGCTTGGATAATTCCTTTGTTTCAATATACATGTATGACACCCCTTTCTACGCTTCTTTTTTTTGTTCTTTTTGCCGTAAAGTTCTTTTTTGCTGTAAGTTTTGCTTCATACTAGAAAACATACCTACTATACCTCGAGGTGAGAAGATGATTAATAATGCTAGTAATGGACCAAAGATTAACATTCGATAATCTTGTAAGAATTGTAAGTTCTGAGAAAGCCATACTACTAGAAGTGTTCCTATAATCGGACCAGATAATGTACCAATACCTCCAACAATTAAATACATCAGTAGATCAAATGTTATATTTGTAGAACCGATATCTGGACCTAAAAAACGTATAAAACTTGCATATAACGCACCGGCTAACCCAGCAAAAAAGGTAGATAAAACAAAGGCAAGTAGTTTATTTTTTTTCGTTGAAATACCTAATGATAGTGCAAGTTGTTCACTATTTCGAATTGCAACTAGCTTTCTTCCGACTATGGAATTTACAATTCTATAAATAACGAAAATAGAGAAAAGCAATATGACTAAAATGAAATAATATTGTGCGATGTTACTTTCAAAAGAGATCGGTCCAATATCAGATGGTAACGGTATTCCCATTAAACCTCGAACACCTTCTGTCAAACTATCCCACTTATCAATTAATAAATAGATGACATACCCTACACAAAGCGTATATATAGCAAAGAAGTGTTCCTTGGTGCGCAATGCAATTAATCCAATACCAAACCCAATGATTGTTGTTATAATTGGTGCTAAAAATAGAGCTAGCCAAAAACCTACTTCTGCTTTCACCGTTAATAACCCTAATGCATATGCCCCTATTGCAAAAAATCCAGCATGAGCAAGTGATAAATAACCAGTATATCCTGCCAGAATATTTAAGCCATACACGGCTATCATCCATATAAACGATAAAGTCATTACATGAATATAGTAATTATTTTGTGTGAATAGAGGGAAAAGAAGGGCAACTAAAAGCAATCCTAAAACAATGTATTTTTGTGTATTATTTTTGATCAATTAATGTTCCCCCTTTGCAAATATGCCATTAGGTTTGATAGAGAGAATAATGATCAGAAGAACGAAAGCAATGATATCTTTATAATCACTCGAAATATAGGTTGCCCCAATACTTTCACTAAATCCTAAAATGTAACCACCTACAATGGCACCAGGTATACTCCCCATACCACCGATAATAATAATGACAAATGCCTTTAAAATAACGAGATGCCCCATGCCCGGAAATACTAGATTAATCGGTGATGTAAGCGATGCTGCAATTGCCGCTAGAGCACCAGCTATAAAAAACGTCAACATGGCAACTTTATTCGCATTGATTCCAACCAAAAACGCTCCTTCTCGATTTTGTGACAATGCAATGATTGTTCGACCTATAAACGTTTTTTTAAGAAAAACATAAAGTAGTATCATGACAACAATTGCTGCCACAACAATTAAAATTCTTTGGACAGTAAATGTTAATCCAAATACGTTTACGACCTCATTATATGGTGTTGGCATTTCGCGATAATCCGGTCCCCAGAACAACTGAGCAAACGCTTCTAAAAATAACAACATCCCAATTGCAGCAATCATACTATTAATGGATATAGAATTTCTTAGAGGATGAAATATGAGACGTTCCATTAATAATGCTAGAGTTCCAACCACCAGTACAGAGATAATCATAGCTAGCCAATAGGATAATCCCGCATAGACCATCATGGTTAACGTTACATAACCACCAATCATATAAATAGCTCCATGAGCAAAATTTGGTACATGCAAAATCCCATAAACTAGTGTGAGCCCTAACGCTACTAAACTATATACACTCCCTATCGTTAACCCATTGAATAACTGCTGTATTAATATCTCCATGCATTCTCCCCCTTCTTTGTATAAATTTACATAAAGTGAGTCAATTTCATAATAGATATTTCATGTCAAATCTGAATGTCGACGTTTTGATTTTCATTGCAGACGGACGCTTTTTAGCAGGCAAAGTTTTTAGCTAACTTGAAAAGAAGAAATTTTTAAAGCGGATCTTCAGCTCGAGCTGTTCCTGTAGGAGTAACCGTCTTCCATTTCAAACAAAGCCAAGTTATCGCTATAATCCGAACTAAATTAAAGCGTTTACATTTTGTCCAGCAAAAATACTTTTCCAATTGATTATCTTCTACTTTCTTTGCTCTCGTTTTTACCAAATTGCGGATTTCTCTTTTCCTTAAACGCTTGCACTCCTTCTGCGTGATCCTCGGTTGTCACCATCGTCGCCTGAGTAATTCTCTCTTGCTCAAGAATTTCTGACAAACTAGAAGTAAGTGAGAGATTGGTAAGTTTTTTAATAAATCCATACGCATAACTAGGACCAGAAGCAATCTTAGACGCAAACTTTTCGACTTCATCATCAAATTGATCTACTGTATAGATTTGATTAACAATACCTAAAGAGTGCGCCTTCTCAACAGAGATTGGCTCTGCATTAAAAAATAACTCTTTTGCTAGGTATGGACCAACTATCCTTGGAAGAAAATATAATCCACCACCATCAGAAATTAAACCGACTTTAGAAAAACTAAGGATAAAATTACTTCCTTCTGTCGCTACAATTAAATCACTTGCCAACGCCAAGTTGAAACCAGCACCAGCAGCATACCCATGTACTGCAGCAATTATTGGCTTTTCTAAATTATTCATTTGAATGATTAACTCATTTAGTTTACCGATATGATCGTAAGTGTGAATAGGATCCTTCTTCCCCATTGTTTTTACATCCCCACCGGCACTAAAAGATCTTCCTGATCCTTTGATAACAATAGCTTTTACCCGATCATTCGTGTTCGCTTCGGTTAGAGATTCTTTTAAACCTAGTATCATCTCTGGACTAAACGCGTTTAAACTATCTGGTCGATTTAACGTTAGATACATTACGTTCTCTTTTATATCTACAATTACATCTTCATATTTAAAATCAGACATTTTCTTCACCTCTTAAATTTTTTATGAATCACATACGTACCATCTTTTAAATATGGAACTACAAAACAAACATCTTTTTTAGCTACATAGCCAATATCATGATGAATCCCCATCTCAACTAACTTTCTGCCTACCCGAGAGTTTTGTAATACTTCTTCTGCTTGATTAACTTTCCCAAGATAAAATTGATGTGCTGTCATGGCTGTATCTGTCAAATCCCACTCCAAACCCTCTTTAGAATATTTTTTGAGACATTCAATGAAATAACCAGCTCCATAGAAATCTTCTATATTAAATTCACCAGATGAACCAGAACATGCTAATATAATCGTTTCATTTTCGTAATATTGCAAAATTTCATTTGCTACAGAAACTGAATTTAATAATGAAGCAGCATATACTTCGTTTGCCGCATGAGCGTTCTTCATTGCAACAGTTCCATTCGTTGTAGAGAGTATGACCGTTTTTTCTTTCACTTGTTCAATGAGATTACTTGGACTAGGAGAAAGAAAACCCTCTAAAGTTAATCCTTGATATTCTCCGACCAATATACAGTTTTCCTTCCCTGTTTTACATGCTTCACGTTTCGCTTCCTCTCCATTAAGTACTGGAATAACTTCATTTGCACCATGCTCTAATACGGCAGTAATAGTAGAAGTAGCTAATAATATATCAAAAACAACAACTACCTTACCATCTAACTTTTTACGATTTAAATCCTCTTTCTTGAGCAAAACATGAATTTTCCCCAATTAAACACCTCATTCAAATGGATTATATTTTTTTATGGGTATTTTCCAGTGCAAACGTGATGAGGTTTCTTACATAACCATTTAAATCCTTAAATCGTTCATCGTTTGTTTGACCTTGAAACCAACGATAATAAATTTGTTGACAGATTACTGCCAGTTTAAAATAAGCAAATGTTAAATAAAAATGGATATTGGAAACATCTCTTCCACTTTTTTTGGAATATGATTCTATCCAGTCATTTCTAGTCAAAAATCCTGAATATTTTGTCGTTACCTCTTTATCATCTAATCCTTTTTTCAATAATGGAGAATCAATTGCTTCTGTCCAATAACTCATCGCAACTCCTAAATCTGCTAAAGGATCGCCGACTGTGGTCATTTCCCAATCAAATAATCCGACAATTTCACTAAAGTCCTCATTAAACATTAAATTATTTAATTTATAATCATAATGAATAATGGTGGTTTCCGAAGAATTTGGAATATGTTTCATCAACCACGATTTCAGTTGTTCCACTCCGTTAATATCATCTGTTTTTGCTCGATCATACCTCTTTATCCACCCATGAACCTGTCTTTCTAAAAAGCCCTGGGGTTTTGTGAAATTCACTAAATTCGTTTGGGAATAATCTATCTGATGAAGCTCTACTAGTGTATCAACCATATTCTCTGATACTTTTCTGCATAAATCATCTGTAACCTGTGTCTCTTCAGGAAAATCCGTATCTAATACAATTCCTTTTTTTCTTTCCATTACAAAAAAGGGACTTCCAATGACATTTTCATCCCCGTATATATATGCTCTAGGAGCAGGAGAAAAATGGGCTTGTATTTCCTTTAAAATACTAAATTCTCTACCCATATCATGAGCTTTGGGAGCAACTGGACCTAATGGAGGCCTTCTCAAAACCGCTTCCCAATTCCCAACCTTCAATAGGTAAGTCAGATTCGAACGTCCTGCACTAAATTGCTTCATCGTTAAAGTTCCATTTGGTAAATCTGTTAGCTTTTCCCTTAAGAAATCTTCCAAAGCTCTTTGATTAATTTCTTCTCCACGACGAACTGGAATTGTCTCTGCTGCCATCTTTACCCTCCTTACTTAGAAAAATTCATTTCACAGTTGTTGTTAACCATGCTTCAAGATTTTCTCTTAATTGTACTGGGATAGCTACCGATTGTTGCTTCTCATAATTAAAACAAACAATTACAGCTGTCGCTTGGGCAATTTTTTCATGCTGTTTATTAACTAACATGTGTTGCATATGAAAACTCTTATCACCAATTTTTGATATAGTTGTAATTACTTTTAATGTTTCATCACCATAAGCCTGCTTTAAAAAATCACATTTAATAGATGCTAATATAAATCCAAAGGAGGAATCTCGATTAGGATGGATTTTCTTAAAGAATTTAGTACGAGCCTCTTCGAAATATAAGAAATAACTCGTATTGTTTACGTGTCCAAGCATATCCGTTTCACTAAACCTTACATATACTTCAATTTCATCATTCATATACATCCTCCTTTCCATATAGCTTTCTATCTTTTTATTCCTGATTAATTCCGTTTAAAATTAACTCCATATAATAATCGGTAAGTTGTTTTTCAGATACTTCTCCATCTGGATTAAACCAATAGTAACTCCAGTTTGTAATTCCGAGAATTCCTAACGTTAAAATATCAGGACGTATATTTTTATTAAATTCCCCTGCTTCTATTCCCTTAGTAATAATACTTTGAGTGTTGTTTCTAAATTTATTTCGTATATGTCTAACGATTTCTAAGTTTTCACCTTGCAAATGACGAATTTCTCTTGCAAAGATTCTTGCACTTTGTCGCTGTTTTCGAATATTACGGATGATTAATAACACATTATTGTATAGCTTTTCTTTATAGGTCTGTGTATTATTATTCAATATTTCTTCTTGCGCAAGCAGAAGATTTTGAATATAGGTTAAATTGATATCCTTTAATAACTCTTGTTTGCTCTTGTAGTAATAGTAAAAAGTACCTTTTGTAACTCCAATTGCATCGACAATATCTTGAATTGATGTTTCACTGTAACCATGTGTATCAAACAATGGTATACTCACTTGAATTATTTTATCTCTCATAATCTATGTTCCTCTCATTTTTGTGGGTTATATTATAGCATACATAATCCACACAAATGGTTATAAGTCCCAGAATTAACCTCACTACTACACACTTTCAATCAATGCGGAAATTCCTTGTCCCCCACCGATACACGCTGTTACAAGACCATATTTGCCACCACTTCGTTGTAACTCATAAACCATTTTTGTCATTAGAATAGCTCCTGTTGCTCCAAGAGGGTGTCCATGAGCAATCGCTCCACCATTTACATTTAATTTTTTTCTGTCAAATTCTAGCACTCGATCGCAGGCAATAACTTGAGCTGCAAATGCTTCATTTAACTCAATAAGATCGATATCTCTTAAATTTATATTTTCTCTTCTGAGTAGTTTTTGTGTAGCTGGTACTGGACCGATACCCATTACATTTGGATCCACCCCGGCTACTGCAGAATTTCTAATAATCGCCAATGGGCTTAAACCTAATTCTTCTGCCTTTTCTCTAGCCATAATGACAAGTGCAGATGCTGCGTCATTTAGTCCAGAACTACTGCCTGCAGTCACTGTCCCCTCCTTAACAAAAGCAGGTGGTAATTTTTCTAATCCTTCAATAGTCGAATTCGGACGTGGATGCTCATCAATATCGAATACAATTGCACTTTCTTTCCGTTTAGGAACTGAAATTGGTACAATTTGTTCTTTAAACCGTCCTTCACGCATTGCTTCTCCCATTCGTTGTTGACTTGAAAGAGCATATTCATCTTGCTCTTCTCTTGAGATGTTATACTTATTTACGAGGTTCTCCGCTGTTATTCCCATTGGCGGGTCACCTATACGATCTGGAGAGAGTTTGGATTTTCGAATCGTTGGCGGCACGGGACTATATGCTTGCTCTGGTCGATCCATCAAATATGGAGCACGACTCATACTTTCAATACCTCCAGCAACATAAATGTCTCCCATCCCCGACTGAATAGCTTGCTGTGCCAGAACAATTGCATTTATTCCCGAACCACACTGACGATCAACGGTTAGTCCTGGTAAATGAATCGATAAATCTGCTTGTAAAGCTGCTAATCGAGCAATATTCCCCCCACCACTTAGTACATTACCCATGATTACATCATCGATTAGCGCTGGATCTACCTTTGCTCGCTTTACTGATTCTTTGATTACTTCTGCTCCAAATACATGTGCAGGTACGGTCGCTAAAGCTCCTCCCTGCCTGGCAATTGCTGTTCGAACAGCAGAAACGATTACGGCATCTCTATTCATCACTTATTCACCTCACCTTTCGAAAATTATGATGCTACATTGCCGCAGATCCTCCATCTACTACTATAGTTTCTCCTGTGACAAAGTCAGAAGCAGATGAAGCTAAAAATAATGCCACTCCTTTTAAGTCTGTATCTGTGCCGAACTTTCGTAGCGGAGTTCGGCTTAAAAACTTATCCTTGCTCCTTTCGATTAAAACCTTCGACATTTTAGTCGGGAAAAATCCGGGCGCAATGGCATTTACATAGATTCCACTTGGTCCCCATTTCACTGCGAGATCTTTTGTAAATGTAATTACTCCACCTTTACTTGTGTTATAACCAATGGCATCCATTAATTCAGGATCAGAACCTTTTAATCCAGCTACCGAAGCAATATTGATTATTTTTCCATATTTTTGATCTTTCATGACTTTACCTACCGCTTGTGACATCAAAAAGGTCCCGATAACATTGACATTTATCACTTTTTGAAAGGCTTCTAATGGCATTTCATCAACTGGAGCTCCCCAAGTTGCACCACTATTATTTACCAAAATATCAATGGCTCCAAATTTTTCAATGGTTTTTTCAACAACTTGGTTAATATCTTCAGGGTTGGTAATATCACACTTTAATGCTAGTGACTGTGCTCCAATTTTCTCTAGCTTTTCACTTACTTCCTTACAATTTTCTTCCTTTCTGGAACAAACCACTACATTTGCACCAGCTTCAGCAAAACCTGCAGCTATTTGTTCACCCAGTCCTCGTCCTCCGCCTGTAACCAGAGCTGTTTTTCCAGTGAGATTAAATAACTCTTTAACATGCATACACTCATCTCCCAATTATTGATACTTGTTCAATTCCCATTTTGCTATAGACCTGCGATGAACTTCATCAGGACCATCAGCAAGTCGTAACGTTCGTATATTAGCCCAACTTGCAGCAATTGGATAATCTTCACTAACTCCTGCTGCTCCCATCACTTGAATTGCTTTATCAATTACATCAAGTGCCATGTTTGGAGCAACTACTTTAATCATTGCAATTTCAGATTTTGCTTCCTTATTGCCAACGGTGTCCATCATATAAGCAGCTTTTAAAGTTAATAACCGAGCCTGTTCTATATTCATCCTTGCATTTGCAATCCACTCTTGAATAACACCTTGTTCTGCCAATTTTTTACCGAATGTCTCTCGACTTAGTACACGCTTACATAAAAGTTCTAATGCACGTTCCGCTGCCCCTATCGTTCTCATACAATGATGAATTCTCCCCGGCCCTAATCTCCCTTGAGCAATTTCAAATCCTCTACCTTCTCCTAGCAACATATTCGATGCGGGTACTCTCACATTGGTATACTCAATTTCTGCATGTCCGTGTGGTGCATGATCGTAACCAAAAACAGGTAATGTGCGTTTAATCGTCACACCAGGCGTATTCATTGGTACTAGAATCATTGACTGTTGTTTATGCTTTTTAGCAGTTGGATTACTCTTTCCCATTACAATCGCGATTTTACATCGAGGATCGCCAGCTCCAGAGGACCACCATTTTGTTCCGTTGATAACATACTCGTCACCATCCCGGACAATACTTGCTTTTATATTTGTTGCATCCGATGAAGCAACATCCGGTTCTGTCATCGAAAAACAAGAACGAATCTCTCCATTTAATAAAGGTTCCAACCATGCTTTTTTTTGCTCCTTAGAGCCATATCTTTCTATTGTTTCCATATTACCTGTATCAGGAGCAGCACAGTTAAATACTTCTGGAGCAAGACCCGAACGCCCCATAATTTCACACAATGGAGCATATTCCAAGTTTGTTAATCCCACTCCGTAGTCACTATCTGGTAAAAACAAGTTCCATAGTTTTTCATCTTTTGCTTTCTGTTTCAATTCTTCTAGAATTGGTGGGATGGTCGAAAAACGATCCATGGGGTCAAGTTGTTCTTGATATAATTTTTCATTCGGATAAATATACGATTCCATAAACGATGTCAATTTTTCTTGATAAGACTTCACTTTATCTGAGTACTCAAACTCCATCTATTTCACCCCAAATTCATCTATTCATCTTCAAATAATTTAAATTTAATCGACCCTTTAATAACCGATTTATCATGTTGATTAACAGCTTTGACATCAAATAGTAAGTTGTCACTCGCCTTATCGGATACTTCTGCCTGTAACGTTACCGTATCATTTAAAAATACCATTCCAGCAAAACGAATCTTATAGTCTTGAATAAATCCTTCTTCATAATATGGTGTAAATAACTTTGTTAGATTTCCCATGGTCCACATGCCATGAGCAATAATTCCCGGAAGGCCAGCTTTTTCTGCTTCTTCATCGATTGTATGAATTGGATTAAAATCAAGAGAGGAACCAGCATATTTAATTAAATCCATTCTCGATACAGGATGTAATGTGATTTGTTCTAATCTATCACCAGTCTGAAGTTTTACTAGATTACTCATACTCCCATCGCCTTCCTTACTTTTTCTGTAATTATGATGGTAGCTTCTTCGGTAAAAATAACATTTCCTTGTGAATCTTCACCGTATCTTTTTGTAACTAAAAAGCCCATCAAACCATTTTTACCTTCTTTTTCATAGTAATCTTTTATTTTTGTGTAACAATACAATTCTTCTCCTACCAATAAAGGTCGTTCATAGTGATAAATTTGTTCACCATGTATGAGTCCCTTATTTGGAAGTTGAAGTCCTTTGATCTCCCCATAGTCAAATACTCTTGGAAACGTCGGCGGCGCAATATTTCTTCCATACCTTGATTGTCGCCCGGTCTCTTCGTTCACATAAATTGGATGCAAATCACCAATTGATTCTGCAAAACGCTTAACAATACCTTTTTCTACAACATTTTTAATCTTATTTGACTCTTCTCCGATCACATGACGAAACATAGATTCACCTCATTCCTAAATTGAATATTATGCTTTTGGACCACCCGCGACATAAATAACCTGACCACTGACAAATGATGATTTCTCATCCGCAAAGAATGCCACTGCATTGGCAATATCTTCTGGTTTTCCACTTCTTCCAACCGGGATTTGACTCACACTTCCTTTTACGAAATCATCAAATGGTATACCAACTCTAGCAGCAGTTTCTTTAGTCATATCCGTTTCAATAAATCCAGGCGCAACTGCATTTGCAGTTATACCAAATTTCCCTAGTTCAATCGCTAATGTTTTAGTCAGCCCTTGTAAACCAGCTTTTGCCGTAGCATAGTTCGCCTGACCTCTATTGCCGAGAGCTGATGTCGATGAAATATTAATAATGCGTCCATACTTTTGCTCTACCATATACTGTTGAACTGCTCGTGTTGCATTAAAAGCTCCTTTTAAATGCACATCCATCACTTGTTGCCAATCATTATCCGTCATTTTAAATAACAAATTGTCTCTAATTACCCCGGCATTATTCACAAGAATATCTATTGAACCAAATGCATCATTGATTTCCTTTACCGCCAACTCTACATCACTTGCATTTACAACATCTGCAACCTTTGAATAAACTGTATAACCTTTTTCTGTAAATTCTTTCGTTGCATGTATTAAAGCTTCTTCGTTTACATCAATAATTGCAACCTTCGCCCCTTCTTCCGCTAATAATGAAGCGACACCTTTTCCTATTCCTCTACTGCCACCTGTAATTAATGCTACTTTTCCAGAAAACCTGTTTGTCATCATTTTTTCCTCCTATACGTATTGCCCTAATTTGACATGTCCTTTTAGTAAATTCCTAGATATAATCACACGTTGAATTTCATCGGTTCCATCATAAATCCTCCACAATCTTGCCTCTCGATACCAGCGCTCAATAGGTAGTTCACGCGTATAGCCCATTCCGCCATGAATTTGCATGACACGATCAACGACTCTCGTACCCATATTTGCTCCATACAATTTAGCAATTGATGCTAAGTGTCGATTATCTTCTCCTTGATCAAGAGTGAACGCTGCATTAAGCACAAGCCATCTTGCAGCTTCTATTTCTACTGCAGAATCCGCAATTTGCCATTGGATTGCTTGCCTTTCTGAAATAGGTTTACCAAAGGTTTCTCGCTCTTTCGAATAGTTAATCGCCATTTGTAATAATCGTTCTGCAGTTCCGACAGCGCGAGCACCGACAATCCATCTCGCGAAACCAATCCACTCGAGTCCTAAATTATAACCTTTATGCAATTCTCCTAAAATATTCTCTTCTGGGATTCGAACATTTTCAAAAAACAAGCTAGCCGGTCCCCATTCTCCCATCGTATGAATATATTCAGAATCCCATCCCATATCCCGGTCAGCAATAAAACATGTAACTCCTTCTCTACCTTTTGTCTTTTGATGTATTTCCTTATCGGTAATTGCAATTACCATAACAAAATCCGCTTCATTTCCACCGGTAATAAATGTTTTTTCTCCGTTAAGCACCCATTCAGAACCATCCTTTACTGCAGTCATTTTAATATTCTGTGTGTCAGATCCTGCACCTGGTTCCGTCATCGCAAAGCATGATTTTTTATCCCCATTTATCGTTGGAATTAAATATTTCTTTTTTTGCTCTTCATTCCCGTAATATAAAATATTATCTGCTGATCCTCCAAATTGAAATGGAACGAATGTTTTCGATACCTCCATTGCAACAATTGCTTGCATCATTTGTCCTAGATCTGCTCCACCATATTCTTCCGGAGTATTTATCCCCCAAAAACCAGCATTCTTTGCTTTCAACACCAATTCTTCTTGTTTTTCTTTTGAAAGACTTGGCTTTCCTTCTCGTTCATTTCGTAGCACATCATTCTCTAAAGGAATAAGCTCCTTCTCTACAAATTTGCGAATCGTTTGCTGTACCATTTTTTGTTCATCCGTTAATCTTAAATGCATAATTTCTCTCTCCTTTTCTCCATCTATATGTTTAAAGCTTGCCTAAAATACTAACCGGTTGGTATGTTTGTATTAAAAAATTTTAAGTAATTGATTGAAGTTAATATATTTGGTATAAAATCCGAATGTTGCGCTGTTTGATTTCTATTGCAGCCGGACGCTTTTTAGCAGGCACGGCCTCAGCTAACTTGAAAAGAAGACCACTTTTCAAGTGGATCTTCAGCTCTGTTGATCTGAGCAGGAGTCGCCGTCTTCCATTCCAATCAAAGCCAAGTATTTCGTCAATTTGTATATAACTATCACTGCATATTTATATAGTAACTAACCATTATAAAATTAACTTAACTAAATTGTTCTTTTAGCTTTCTTTTTAGAATTTTTCCGACAGCTGTCTTTGGTAGCTCTTGCAAAAATTCAACCGATCGAGGTACTTTAAATGAAGCTAATCTATCTCGACAATACTGTATTAGATCATCCTCTGTTAGTGTTGCGTTACTTTTTAATACGACAAATGCTTTTACTGTTTCTCCTCGATATTTATCAGGCACCCCAATAATAGCAACTTCCAGTACACTTGGATGTTGATAGATCACATCCTCAATTTCAACAGGATATATATTGTAACCGCTTGCAATTATTAGCTCTTTCTTCCTTCCAGTTATATAGAAGAACCCATCATCATCCATCTTTGCTAAATCTCCAGTATATAACCATCCATTTCTAAGCACTTGATTCGTTTCATCTTCCATTCTCCAATAACCTTTCATTACTTGAGGCCCTTTAATTACTAGCTCTCCCACTTCCCCATTCGATAATGTCTCTTCTCCAGTTGCTAAATCGACTATTTTAGAATCTGTATTTGGTATAGGTATGCCAATACTCCCTGGTTTCTGTAATCCCTCAACAGGATTGCGATGTGTGACTGGAGATGCTTCAGACAAGCCAAATCCTTCAGCAACATTAGATCCACTTACATTATTAAATTGATTTATAATTTCAACTGGTAGCGGGGCAGATCCACTTGAACATGTTCTTAAACAACTTAAATCAAATTGCTTCTCTTCATGATAATAATTTAATAGAGCAATAAACATCGTCGGTACACCCATAAATAAGCTAGGCTTCACTTTCTCAATAATCTCCACCGTTTGTTCAACCTCAAACCTTGGAACTAGAATTAAATTTCCCCCAATAAAAAAGGTAAAATTCATACAACTAGTCATTCCATAAACATGAAATAAAGGTGATATTGTGAGAACCTTTTCTTCTCCTGTCTTTATGTTAATTTGCGAAGTACCGTAACTTTGTATCGTATTAGCAACCAAATTATAATGAGTTAGCATAACTCCTTTTGATCGCCCAGTAGTTCCTCCAGTATATTGCAAGACAGCAATATCATCGATCGGATCAATCGAGATCTCTGGTAATTTATATCCCTTATCTATTAGCAATTCATTAAATTTGGAATCGTTTTCAAAAGAAACTGGGATAATACTTAATAAATCGGTTTGATCCTTAACTTCGTCTACTATAGGTAATAAACTATCCAAACAAATAATAACTTTTGCTCCTGAGTCATTTAATACATGTAAAAGTTCATTAGACTTATACATCGGATTAATTTGAACAATAATTCCACCACAGAGCAATGTAGCAAAATAACTAATCGGATATTGCGGACAATTCGGTAACATTAAAGCTATCCGATCCCCTTTTTCGATGCCTAAATTATAGAGGGAACTTGCTACAGTATAAATCATTTTTTCAAGTTGCTGATACGTATACGTCTGATCAAAAAAAGTCATTGCTACCTTGTCTGAGTAAGTTTCCACAGATTTCAAGAGTAGCTCTTGAAGTGAGATTTCTGGTATTTGGACATTGGTTGGATTTCCTTCTGGAATATGTTTTACCCATGGTCTATCCATCTATTCTCCTCCTTCATCACAAACATACTAACCATATGGTATGTTCAGAATATTATAATAAAATTATAACAGAGATTATTAAAAAATCAATTGGAAATTTATTAATTTTGGAAGCAAATTTCTCTTTTATTATATAAAATAAAGAACTAGGACAAGAAAGTTACTCGAATATTTCTCATTACATAAACCATTTACATTAAAAGAGAGGGGAATCACTCTCCCCCCTCTTTTAATTATTTAAGAACGATATGTTGCTTCATTCCATTTCAATTCATTTCTTAAATCTCTCAGTTTCGTATCCTTATCAATAACAATGCACTCTATATTCGTCATCTCTGCAAAATCATACAATTGTTCAGTCGTAACTTCGAATGACAATACTGTATGATGCGCACCGCCTGCATAGATCCAAGCTTCAGTTGCTTCACTAAATGAAGGTTCTGGTTTCCATAACACTTTTGCTACAGGTAAATGTGGTGTATGATGTTCAGGACGTTCGGCTTTAATTTCATTAATAATTAATCGATAACGCCCTCCCATCTCAACCAAAGATACATTCACTGCATCTCCTGATTTCCCATCAAATACTAATCGTGCTGGATCTTCTCTATCTCCCATGGATAGTGGATTTACTACAATTTTGGGCTTATTAGCTGCTACTGTAGGACAAACCTCCAACATATGGGAGCCTAATATCATTTCATTTCCTTCTTCTAAATGATAAGTATAGTCCTCCATAAACGAAGTATTCTTATTGCTTGAGATAATCTTCATCAAACGTAGTAATGCCGCTGTTCTCCAATCACCTTCTCCAGCAAATCCATATCCTTCTGCCATTAAACGTTGAGCTGCAAGACCAGGAAGTTGTTTCATTCCATGCAGATCCTCAAAATTCGTAGTGAATGCAGTATAGTTTCCTTTTTCTAGAAATGATTTCAACCCAAGCTCGATTTTTGCTTGATATAGTATGGATTCTTGAGCAGAGATATTTGTATCAATGTCAGATGGAAATTCATATAGCTGCTTATATTCTTCATATAAATCATCAATTTGATCTTCTGTGATCGACTCTATTTCAGCTACTAAGTCACCAATACCATAATAATCTACCGTCCAACCAAATTTGATATGAGCTTCAATCTTATCACCATCCGTCACGGCAACATTACGCATGTTATCTCCAAATCTAGCCACTCGAATTGATGTACCCTCTGATACTGCTACTGCACTGTACATCCAATTAGAAATCTTTTGACTAACCTGTTTGTTTTCCCAATGACCAACTACAACTTTTCTAGGAATCGCTAATCGAGATACCATAAAACCGAATTCACGATCCCCATGTGCAGCTTGGTTTGTATTCATAAAGTCCATATCTATGGAATCCCAAGGAATTTCTTTATGGTATTGCGTATGAAGGTGCAGTAAAGGCGTTTGTAACTCTTTTAAACCAGCAATCCATGATTTCGCAGGGGAGAACGTATGCATCCAGGTTATTAGTCCCCCGCAGTTCCCATTAGTGTTTGCTTCTCTTACTACTTGTTGAATCTCAGTGGCAGTAGTGACCACTGCTTTAAATTCAATATTAAACGGTAAGTTTCCATTAATTGCCTTGACAATTTGCTTCGAGTTTTCCTTTACCTCTTGTAACGTTTCTTCTCCATATAAGGATTGGCTTCCTGTTACAAACCAAAATGTGTACGGTTTAATTGCTAACATTTGCATACCTCCATTAATTATATGTTTACTTCTTCTTGAATGCGTAAATCTTTTAAACGTTTCATCACATCATTTTCACCACGCCCAAAATAGTCATGTAGACGTTTGTATTCTTGGAAAATCTTTTCATAAATGTATACGTTTTCAGAAATTGGTTTAATAACTTTCTCTTTTACACGCGCCATATTATTTGCTGCTTCTATTGCAGTATCATATCCACCATTAGTTGATCCTGCTGCTATTGCAGCAAACATCGCTGCTCCTAGTGCAGGTGTATGCTTCGAGTCAGCAATAACAATGTTTCGATTTGTAACATCGGCATATATTTGCATTAAAAGCTTACTTTTGTGGGATAATCCGCCACATGCATAAAGCTCATCAACCGCTACACCATTTTGATGAAATGCATCCACAATCATTCTCGTGCCAAATGCAGTAGATTCTAGTAATGCTCGATATATTTCTTCTGGTTTGGTTTGTAGTGTCATTCCAAGAATCATCCCACTCAATTCTGTATCTACAAGCACTGAACGATTTCCATTCCACCAATCTAAAGCTAATAAGCCAGACTCACCAGGCTGATAATTAGATGCTTTCCACTCTAAAAATTGATATATATCTAAATCATGGTTCCTTGCCTCTTCTTTTACTTCTGCTGTTACACCTTGCTGCACAAACCAAGCAAAAATATCACCAACAGCAGATTGGCCTGCCTCATAACCGTAATACCCTGGTATTATGCCATCCTCAACTACACCACACATACCTTCTATTTGTTTTTCTTCCTCACCAAGTAACATATGGCAAATTGAAGTTCCCATGACCATAACCATTTTTCCCGGAGCTGTTACGCCCATTGCAGGTACCGCAGCATGTGCATCCACATTCCCTACTGCAACAGCTATACCTGGTTTTAACCCGGTTAAAAGCGCCATTTCCTCCGTTAAACCACCAGCATTGGTCCCTAAAGGTACGATTTCTCCACGTAATTTCGTCTCCACTAAGTCTTCCAAACGAGGATCCAGCGATTTAAAATAATGTTTACTCGGAAAGCCTTCTTGTTTATGCCAAATCGCTTTATATCCTGCTGTACAACTATTACGGATAAGATTCCCAGATAATTTAGAAATTACCCAATCGGTTGCCTCTACAAATTTATCCGTAGCTTCATAGATTTCTGGAGCTTCATCTAGTACTTGCCAGACTTTCGCTATCATCCATTCCGATGAAATCTTCCCTCCATAACGAGGTAAGAATTTCTCTCTTCTTTGTTCTGCAATTTCATTAATACGATTTGCTTTATCTTGTGCAGCATGATGCTTCCATAACTTCACCCAACTATTCGGATTTTGTTTCCACTTAGCATTAAACATTAATGGTTCACCGTGTTGATCAACAGGTAGAATCGTACAAGCCGTAAAGTCAATACCAATTCCAATGACGTCTTCAGGATCCACTTTAGATTGCTCTAATACCGCTGGAACAGAATTTTGAATAACTTCGATATAATCAGAAGCATGTTGTAAGGCCCATTCATGTCCTAACTTCTCGCCTGTTTCTGGTAGTACGTCATCTATTACACCATGATGATAAGGGGTAACATGATCCGAAATTTCCTCACCAGTTTGTAATGATACCAATACTGCTCTCCCAGATTCTGTTCCATAATCAATCCCAATCGTATATTTTTCTTCCATTACAAAACCTCCTATCTTATCTATTAGCCATAATAAGCATGTTTGCCATTTTTACGTAAATAATGTTTATCTAGTAAAGATTGTTGTATCGGTGTAACTTCAGGATTAATTTGATATGTTTGCAAAGCCATTCTCGCTACTTCTTCTAGTACCACTGCCTGATGAACCGCATCTAATGGATTCTTTCCCCAATTAAACGGAGCATGACTATGTACCAAAACACTCGGAATTGCTTTGGGATCAAGATTTTTAAATGTTTCTACGATAACATGGCCTGTTTCCAATTCATAAGCACCATTGATTTCATCATCCGTCATTTGTCTAGTACAAGGGATTTCCCCATAAAAATAATCTGCCTGTGTAGTACCAAGTGCAGGAATTGCTTTACCAGATTGCGCCCAACTTGTTGCCCAAGGAGAATGTGTATGAACAACTCCACCTATTCCAAGAAAATTTTTGTACAGTACGAGATGTGTTGGTGTATCCGAAGATGGCTTCTTATCCCCTTCAACAACCTTTCCATCTAAATCTACGACTACTAAATCATTTAGTGTTAAATTCTCATAAGCTATACCACTTGGCTTAATTACAACTAGTTTAGATTCACTATCGTATCCGCTTACATTTCCCCCACGTAAAAGTAACAAGATGGTGTTTAGGTAGAGCCTTATTCGCTTGTAAAACCTCTTCTTTCAACCTTTCTAACATCATCACAGCACCTTTTCAAATAACGCACTTACTTGTACGTACGTTTGTTATTAATTTCTATAATATTATAAATTGTACGTACATTCAATGTTTTTTGATTAAATTTTTAAAATATTATTTTTAAAATAGAAAAACCGTACAGGAAACGATGCCCATACGGTCTTCTTACTTGCATTAAATTAACGCTAGTCTAACCACTTTTCTTTTAAAAATAATGCGTACTTCATAAGATCTTCTGCTGCATCCTCAGATACTAAGTCATTATCAGATTGGTAGTTTAATAGATCGATTAAACCATTAAGGTGTTTATTGACTTTTGAGGTATCCTCCTTCTTTTCAAAGCGATCCACAGCTGTCAATTGCATCTTTAATGTTCGTACATCACTTGTATTTGTAAATGCATTCTCATTTGCAAAATGATCCACTAATAAACTCATATTGGTTGCCGTACCTACATTTTGACTATTATATAAGGCTATCCCTTCTACTTCATTATAGGTTGCACGCTTATCAAATAAAAATGGAATAACCCCCATTTTTGGTTGACTCATTGTTACATACTCACCTGCACTATAAACATTTTCTTTCTCTAGTGAGAAAAAATTCATATGCTTCTCCATTGCGTCCACTTGTACATTTGTAAGTAAATAACCAGTTGGTTTCTTTTCGATGACATTTGTTGGTTCCCAATTATCCGCTCCATCTAGATAAAAAGGCTGATTTTGTTCATTACCTAATGAAGCTTGTCTCTCTGGAGCTTCAGATACTGCTGAAGTAATTTCCTCAAATCGGTCATAGTAAAATGAAAGTACGCCTTCTACTGTTCGCATCTGCGCGTCTACTCGATAGTTAGGTTCTTGCAATCCTGCCGTTTCCGTTAAAAGTCCAAGCCCATTCCGTAATCCGAGCATATTACGCATTATACGTTCGTCTCCGCCACCAGCACCTCCTGGCGTACCGTATAAACCTGTAGAAAACCCATATCCTTCCACCTCAGGTAAAAGATGATCTTCTACCATTTCTTGATTTAGAGAGCGTAGTTGCTCATCTACATTTAAATTCCGTGGCCATAGCATCTCAATATCTGGGTTACCACTAGCTCTCGGACGTTCATGACCGTCTACCGTAATATCTGGATTAAACTCATCTAAAACACTAGCTATTGCCTGTACCTCTAACGTGCGTAAGCTTAAATGTTCACGATTAATATCAATCCCTTCAGCATTACTTCTCGTATCTGCTTCTCTACCATCTGGATTAGCAGTTGGTATAAATAAAATTGTCGCATCTTGAAGAAGCTCTAATCGTTCTTCATCATCTGTAAAAGCTAAATCTCTTAATAATTTTAATGCCATCTCTCTTGGAGCTCCTTCATTTCCATGTTGCGTACCAATGACTAGCATATTATTTCCATTTGCAATATCTTCGTCTGATGGAGGTTCTGGAAATCCTACACGTACTAAATGCAGTGGTCTTCCTTCTACTGTAGTACCAATTTGACTATAGCTAACACGATCCGATAATGTAGCTACTTCTTCTAGAAACTCAATTTCTTCCTCATGTGTTGTCCAAGTTTCTCCATCTCGTTGTTCAAACCCGGTTAAAGGCGGGTCCATATTGATATCATTCTCTTCCGCAAAACCTGTTAAAGGGAAAAGCGTTAACATTACCATAACAATGACTAGTTGGGACAAACGTTTCTTCCAAGTAAAATGATTCATTGTATCCTCCCTTTCAGCTATACATTATCAAATTATAGAGTACTAGCTTTATTGCCATTTTCCTGTTAGATACTCGATATCTGTTCTTAGTGTTTCATATGCATTATCTGTTATCGAATTGTTTTCTTTATAAAAATCAACTAATGTTTGGAAACTTTGTAAGTGTTTCCGAACTTTTTGTGCTTGATCAAGTGACTCAAAATGAGAGATTGCACTTAAGTGCGTAAGAAGTAATTGCGTTGCTGGTGTATCTGTAATTTCACCTCGATCAACCAAGCGTTCAACAAGAGACATCATACTTTCCGCATTCCAAGCATCGATTGCGGAGGCTGTTTTTTCCGATACCAATCGTCGAGTCGGATTCGTTGATACTGTATTTCTAGTTGGATGTACCCTATTTGTTAACAATATAGTAATAGATTGGTTGTTAGGACTGACCACGATGGAAGTACCTGTATACCCTGTATGCCCTATCGTATTTTGTTCTGCTAAATCATCCATGTACCAACTTTGATTTAATTCCCATCCCAACCCTTGGTCCTGCCCAGGGAAGGCACCATTCCAATTTGTGGTGATAAGTTCAAAGGCTTCCTCGGATAGAATCTGTTCACCTTGGTAACTTCCTTCATTTAACATCATCTGCCCAAACACAGCTAAATCTTCTGCCGAACTAAAAACTCCTGCATGTCCAGCAACGCCATCCAGTGCCCACGCTTTTTCATCATGAACACTCCCCCATACAAGTCCACGATTTACATTGGATTGATACTCTGTTGCAGCAATTCTCTCTTTTAGTGAAGCTTCAGGATTATACATCGTATCATTCATTTGTAGAGGTTCTGTTATATTCGCTGCTATATATTCATCTTGACGTTGCCCGCTTAGCCGTTCGATTAAAACTCCAAGTGTAATAAAATCAACATCACTATAGAGATACCGAGTACCAGGCGGCACTTCTAATGTTTCATTTAAGACAAAATCCAGACGATCTTCACGATCCCCTTCGATTTCATGAACAGGTACCGTGGTAGATGCACGAAAACCTGATGTATGGGTTAATAATTGCTTGATTGTTACATCCTCTTTACCATTAGTTGCAAACTCTGGAATATATAATGCTACCGGATCATCTAATTCAAACAATCCTTCATCCCATAGCGTCATGATTGCTGTTGCTGTAAAAAGCTTTGAAATAGACGCTGTATCAAAGATGGTATTTTCCTGCATTTCAATTGGATTTTCCATTTCTGTAAAATCGCCATCCGTATAGCGGGCAGCATAACCATATGCTTCATGTTTAACAATTTGTTCATCTCGAGCGACTAGAACAACTGCACCTGGCATCACCTGTTCAGATATTGCATTCTCAATCAATAGATCTATATCATCTAAAGGCTGTTGCAACATTTCAACATCATGGGCATCACTTGTATTTAAACCGCTCTCTGAAGCGTAAATACTAGCAGCCCCTGATATAAAAATGGAAAATAATAGGATAAACATAAATAGCAAGGGCAATACTTTCTTCATCATTATCTACTCCCTTTTTAGAAAAAAGCACTTATTTCGTTAGCTGTGTATAAAATTAGATTAATAGACTCCAACTGCATTGTAAGCCTGTTCTACTGCTTCTACATGAGATGAATTACTGCCATATAAATCAGTTGCTGCTTGAATTGCTGCCTGTCGCATCATGCTAAAATCTGAAGTACTCGTCAAATATAGATCAAGTGCACGGTAATAAATCTGTTCTGTTGCATCACGCCCAACTCCTTCAACAACCACATCATAATGTTCTCCACCCTCTGCAACTAAATAAGCTGCTTTATTGTTAATACTACTATTAATATGAACTCCACCATTGTCTAATGGACCAACATATCTTCTATCCCAATGGTCAGGATATGGCTCTTGCGTTCTTCGTTCAATCAATACTGCTGGGTCCTCTAATGAACGTAACGCAAGCGTACCATCCGCCATGATATCCTCACCCATCAACCAATTCTCACGATCTACCATCGCTCCAAAAATGTCTGCAAATGATTCGTTTAACGCTCCAGATTCATTCCGATAAATTAAATTTGCCGTATGTTGGATTACACCATGTGACATTTCATGGGCAGCTACATCAAGTCCACCAGCTAGCGGGTGGAATCGAATACCATCTCCATCACCGTAAGACATTTGTCTCCCATTCCATGATGCATTATTCCAATTATCTCCTACATGTACCGCCGAAATCAGAATCTGACCATTATCATCCACTGAGTTACGGCCAAACGTATCTAGAAAATAATCATATGTTTTCTGCGCATTTGCATGGGCATCTACGGCAGCTCCGTCGGTAAACATTTTGTTAAAACTTAATACATCTACGTTGGTTCCTGTTGTATTGTCATAAGTAACAACGCCATCCCCACGTGTTACATCGAATAGTCGAAACATATCTTCGTACTGTTGTGCCTCAAACTTTTGTCTTTCGCCAAACACACCTGTACCGAATGCAGTTACATCATGTGATGCATTAAAATTATCAATGATTTCTCCACTCTCCGCATCTATAAAATAATGCCAAAAGCCAACTTCTGGATAAGTTGTAGAAGCAGTAACTAGATAGGTAAAATGAAATTCATCATCATACTCGTAAATATATGGCTCTGCTTCAATCTCTCCATCGAATTGTTCAATATCCCCAATATTTTTTTCTAGATTCGCTTTAAAAATATCGATGATTTCTGCTATCGATTTTGTATTATCTACTGCAATACTTTCATCAATTCCAGTAACAACTTGGCCAAAGTAAGATGTAACATGGTTATTTTCATCTAAACTAATTGTTTGGTCGGCTCCATATATTGGAACCCCCTTATACGTTTGCTTCACTCTATAATGAGAAGTGTCCGTTTCACTATCTGCTGTAACATTATTTATTTCAAAACCAACTTCCGAATTACTGTTTAACTGAAATTCCTCTCCTTTGCTTTCGATATACGTTAAAACTACCTCTTTCTTTGATAAACCGCTAGGAGCCTTCCATTTTTCAATAATATATGAAGGAGTATCATAGGTTTCATTCATCTGCATGTTAATATCCTCAGCAAAAACTACTGAACTACCAATCCCGATGGATACAGCTATTGCCAGTGCTGAAGAAACCACACGTTTATTCATTTTCAAATCGTTCACCCTCCTATTTTTAAATATCCTCACCAGATGATTGTGTTGCATTAAAAATCCATTCTAATTCTAAACTGTCCCCTTGATATTCGTTCTGATCTTCACCATCATCAACAAATTCAAACTCTACCCAAAAATCATGTGTGTCTTCCGCTTCTAGCCCACCATGTTGTTCCCATAAAGGATCCCAAATATCTCGTTTCACAACATCTGGATCCATTTCTTTTAATTCATATAAAGTAGTTTCAAACACCGGTTCACTTTCTTGCTCCCAGTTCCATAAAAAATTAACTTTAACATGTTTGCCAAAATCATCCGTATTGTCACTATTGCTATCTATGACAGAATAATTCGTATCTAAAAACACATTTTCAATTTTAAGGCTACCTGCATTTGATAACGAAAATTCACGTAACATCGTATCTCCTGGTTTAAAATTATCAATTTGAATAATTGCTGTAGGGTCTACCGAAAGATCTAATGTTCCAGCGGCAAATGAATTATTCGTTACTTCCTGATCACTGAAATAAGCGTAGGTTCCTCCTCCAATTAGTGTTAAACCTAATGTAGCTGATAAAATTCCAGCACTTAATTTTTTCTTTAAATTCATTCCATCTCCTCCAGAATTCATACTTTTACATTTTTCCAGCCATCATCAACACATTGACATCTTTTCTTCTTATTTGAAGAATATTGTTAGGATAAAACGATATATACCACACCTCCTAAAATTCAAAGAATAAGTGAATGGACCAAGTTGTTAAAGATAAATATAACAAAATCATTACAGAAAAGGTGTCAGTACATGTCGAATTAATTGAATAATTGAAAAATAATGAATATTAACTACTTTTATTGTCGTATTACATAAAATGGTAAAAATGTCCACTATTTTTCAGAGGATTTTTAGGGATTTAGAGGTAAATATGCAAGTAAAAATGGAGTTTTTATTACATGGACGACTATAACAGGATAATTATCCTACCCTTACAAAATTCGACTTCTTGATTATGATCAGCACAAATACATAAGAAAGGACCTATTTATGGAAAACTAGCATAATTTTGTCTGCTATAATTAAGATAATGTCATTTGTCTTTTATTATCATCTTTCATGGCAAGTTTGATTTATTTCATGGTGTACTTTCCATATTTTGACTTTTTAGGCTTTATTTTTGTATCTATTATTTACTTTTTCTGCTATCTATTCATCGCCTTCCCAACACAAATATATCTTCGAAGAAAGCCAAAAGTTTACTCGGTTAAATATTTAATAATATACTTGTTGGTATCTTTTTTGGAACAATTATAATACTTCCGACGGTGCTAGAATTAAGTTTTACCATACATATTTCTAAAGAATTATTATGGCTATCAACCTTAAATGCTATTATTTTTTGGATCATTGATTCGTTGGTCATTAGGGAAGACCGTATACAAATTAAAAGTACTATACGTGAATTTATTCGATTTTATAATATAGGGAATTATTTGAGGGGGCATTAATAAAATCCTTGTTTTTTAATCTAAAATTCCCGAAAATACATTACTTCTTGAACAAATGCAAAACCGGACAAGAATGCCCGGTCTATTTTACAAATCTATTTACTTTTTTGATACAGGTTTTTCTGTTGTCATCAATGTCACAACAATTAACACGATAACCGCTACTGGAATAGCAACGATCACACTATTTAAATCAAATGGTTTACCTAAAATCAGTTCCCAAAGCAAAGTTGTACCTACCCCTGCAATCATAGAAGAGATACCACCTTTAGCATTCACTCTTTTCCAGAAAAATACTGCTAGTAATGCTGGTGTTAATCCGGCTCCATAAACAGTATAAGCATACATTTGTACCTCGAGTACCGTTGGGAAATAGTTCCCTAAGATAAATGAAAAAGCACCTAAAATGACAATAAATATTTTCGTATACAATACCAATTGTTTATCTGAAGCATCCTTCTTAAAGTATTTCCCAACGATATCATATGTAACGTTAGTTGCTGCAGATAGTAAATAAGAATTTCCTGTTGTTACAATAAATGCCGCTGCAGCTGCAAGTAAAATTCCCCCAACAGCTGTTGGTAAGACTGTTGTAGCTCCAATAAGTGCCATACCTGGATCTATATCATCAAAAAGCGAACGAGAAGTAAACGCAATCAGAGAAATAGTTGGTGTAATCAAAAGTATAGCCAATAGCCAAAAGATTTGTGCTTTCTTACTTGTTTTTACACCTTTTGACGCAGCAAGACGCTGATACATATTTTGATCGCCAAGCAATAAAAAGAATGAAGGTAATAAGAATCCTAATAATTGTACGGTGCTCAGAGTGCTTGTTGCAGTTAAATGCTGCTCTGGTACATTCGCTGTAATTTCTCCCCATCCACCTGCGATTGAGAACATAATCGGAAGAGCAAGGAATAAACCAATCAATGCTAGAAAAGCACTAATCGCATCCGTTGGTGCTACTGAACGAAGCCCACCAATCGTTGCTAGGAAGATTATTAGAACGGCACCGATTAGTGTTCCGATTTGTACAGACATACCTGTCGTCACATTTAATACAAAACCTAATCCTGTCATGGCATAAGAGACTATACCGACAAAAGCTAAAATGATAATGATACTTGCGATTAATTGAGCTGTTTTACCATATTTCGCTTCTAAAATACCTGAAACTGTAAATTTGCCAAACTCACGAATTTTCGGAGCTATAAAATATAAAATTCCAATACCTAATAGCGTTGGGATTGTCATCATGAGAGCAGGAATAATACCATATGAGTACGCCATTGATGTTTCCCCACCGGTTATGCTTCCACTTCCCATCCACGTTGCTAATAATGTACCTGCCAACACAAAGCTTCCTAGCCCTTTTCCGGCAAGAATAAAATCTTCACTGTTTGAGATCTTCTTGGAAAAATAGATACCAAGAATAATCATAAATACTCCATACCCAGCCACAAACCATAATAATGCTGGATTATTTGTTAATTCCATGCTGTGATTACCTCCTGAAGTTATGTAAATCATTAACTTTTAAGTTCTGCTCCCTACCATACAAATAATAAACCATACTTTGATAAGTCATTTGATAAGACTAAAAATCTTATTAATTATTAATTATTAATTGAATATAGCTTATGAGAAATTTTATCTGTTGTTAGAAAAATAGAGATGTTTAAGATTCTACACATAAATCACCTTTCTATTAAAATACGAGAATAACAGAAAAATTAAATGACAAAAATCTCAAAAATTAACGATTTTTTTATTATAACAAAGCAAGATTATTTCTCAACTTGATTTCTGAATGTCTACCAATCGTTTCGCCCCTCAATCCTGGTATAAACGAAGTTATTGATTGTGTAGTTACAATTCCTTTCATTTACTCCATTTTTTAAGATTACTCCATTATGTGATAAATTCCACAATAACTTAAAACCGAAAAAGTAATACCTTTTAATCACGAATTTGTTACATAAGTTGCAAAGATTCACTACAAAGGAAATTATTGCTTGAGCAAAACCCTTTAAAAGTTAAGCAATACATGTTAGATTCATATCTTGTGCAGGATATTTCCTGCTTCTTATTTATTTGTATAATAGGAGGATTTACCTATGCGAAAAGTTATAACGCTATTAGTAACTAGTTTTTTACTAATCATTCTAACTCCTGTTGATGCTAGCGCAGCAGAGACAGAAGAAGAAATAGAGAAAGACAATAAATTGAGCATGCATCAGCTCAGTAATCATAAATCAAATGTTGAGGAATTAGAAATGATTTATATAGATGAAGAGACAGTAGATATGACAAATAATGAAAGAGATTTTACTAGAAAGATTAGTACACGCTGAAGCAAAAGGAGAGCCGTACGAAGGTAAGGTAGCTGTTGCTGTTGTAGTACTAAATAGAGTAGATAGTAATCAGTTTCCTGACACTGTTTCAGAAGTAATTCATCAAGACAAGCAATTTACCCCTGTTAGTAACGGTAAAATTAATAAACCTGCTGGTGATTCCAGTAAGGAAGCAGTAGAAGAAGCCTTGCATACAGACAGAAGTCTCGTTACTGAGAGTTTATATTTCTATAATCCAAAAACAGCAACAAGTAGGTGGTTAGATGATAAAGTCACGACTGAAGTAATTGGAAAACATGTATTTAAAGATTAGTACTACAAGTTAATTTAAAAGTCTGTTGACTGGAATAACGATGGTTCTTTTACCAAGCTTATTCCAGTCTTTTTTGTATTAAATTACTCGACGCTTATAGGTATAATGATTTCTAAATACATTCTCAAATATAGTATCTATACAAACGATAATTCGATTAGGAACGCACTTTTAATCCTTGAATAATCTCTTCAGTTACCTCTGAAGTTGTATGTTTTCCACCTATGTCCGGTGTTAATATTCCTTTATTTGTTGTCTTTTCAATTACATCTAGTAACAAACTTCCTAATTCCTCTTCCCCAAAATGATCTAACATTAATTTAGCAGTCCAAATTTGTCCAATTGGATTCGCGATATTTTTCCCAATAATATCAGGTGCTGAACCATGAACTGGTTCAAACATTGAAGGATACTCTCCGTTAACATTAATATTTGCTGCTGGTGCAACTCCCACGCTTCCCATTATGGCCGCACCCAAATCACTTAATACATCGCCGAATAAATTACTAGCTACAATAACATCAAATCTCTCCGGATTCGTTACAAAGAAAGCTGCTAAGGCGTCAATATGCTGAGAATCTGTTTCAATTCCTGAATAATCTCTTGAAACATCTTTGAACACTTCGTCCCAAAATGGCATAGAATGAAAAATACCATTGGATTTCGTTGCACTAGTTACATGTTTTTTACGTTTATCAGCCAATTCAAAAGCAAAACGCATAACTCGTTCGGTTCCTCTTCTTGAAAAGATGCTATTTTGAATGGCAATTTCATCTTCTCCTCGAAAGATTCTGCCACCAACTTCACTGTACTCCCCTTCGCTATTTTCTCGAACCACAATAAGATCAAAGTCTTTTGGATTAACTATTTTTGATTTCACTCCAGGAAGAACTTTTGCTGGTCTATAGTTAATAACTTGTTCGAATTCTCTGCGAAATTTAATTAGAAGACCCCATAGCGAAATATGATCTGGCACAAGTTGGATATTACCAACTGCTCCTAAAAAGATGGCATGATAGTTCTTTAATATCTCCAATCCATCCTCTGGCATCATTTTACCGTGTTCCATATAATATTCACAGCTCCAAGGAAATTCATTGAAATCAAACCTTATTCCTCCATGGATATCGGATATAGCTTCTAAAACTTTTGTTGCTGCAGGTACGACTTCTTTTCCAATTCCATCTCCCGGAATATTAGCAATCATATACTTTTTCATCTTTACTCCCCTTATATCTTTAGTTTCCTATACTTACTCGACCTCATTATGGTTAAAGTATAATTGAATGTATTTTTCCAATCAATGAAATATTGAAATTTTTTAAGCTTATTTGTGAAAGAAGACTATTATTCAGTTTGATAAGCATTATGAATGGTTGGATTTTTCCCGCCATTCATATATTGTTAAAATAATATTACCTGTATAGGCAGAGGAAAAGTTTGACATCTTATTTTTTTACATTCGATCAATTCTTTATACGACTGTAGACTTTTTTACAAATAAAAAAGGAGCTGACTTAAACGTCAGCCCCTTTGTATTACTTTCTGTCAGGTTGTTTTTCATCAATTTTTTGTTCTTTAGCTAGTTCACGGCTTACACGTGGTGCTGTCCAAAATGTGGTTAACATGAGTAAGGAAACCGGAACAGCCGTAACTACAATGAATGATTGCAGAGATCCGACACTATCCTCACCTATAGTAATTAATACTGTTGCTACAAGTCCCATAAGAATCGCCCAAATCACACGTAAATACTTAGCCGGATCTCCGTGACCAGTAATCGCCATCGAAATAGTTAATGACATGGAATCAGTTGTTGTTAGTACAAATATAATAGTTGCTAGTAGGAATAAGAAACCAAAAATTGTACCGAATGGCAGCTGCTCTGCAATTGCAATCATAGCTGCTGGAGGTCCAGCACTATTTAAAGCATCAGAGACAGAACCAGGATTATTCATTTCCGAAAAGATTCCTGTTCCCCCAACAACCGTAAACCAAAATGTTGTAACAACAGGTGCAATGACTACAACAGCAGTTACTAATTCACGAATCGTACGGCCACGCGATATACGACTAACAAACATAGCCATCATTGGGCCATAACCGATAAACCAAGCAAAGAAAAAAATCGTCCATAATCCAAGCCAAGCACCATCACTTCGGAAAGTGTTCAACGTTAAAAAGTCTTGTACATACAATCCAAATGATTGCACATACGAATCGAATATAAATAATGCTGGTCCTAAAATAAGGACACCGATCATTAATCCAACAGCAAGAATAATATTATAACTACTTAAAATTTGTATTCCTTTATGAATACCTGTTGCGGCAGAAATCCCAGCTGCAATAACAATTACTGCAACAATAAGACACTGCATGAGTAAATTATTTGGTAAACCAAACAATGCATTTAATCCATACCCAGCCTGTAAACCGAGAAAACCAATCGGACCAATTGTTCCTGCTGCCACAGATACAATCGAAAAGGCATCAACAAACGTTCCTAATGCACTTTTTTCCATAATTTTATCCCCAAATATCGGGTAAAGTAATGACCTTGGTTTTAATGGTGCATTTCGATGATAATGGGAATACATCAATACAATCGTACCTAATGTTCCTAAGATGGCCCAGGAAACAAAGCCCCAATCGACAAAACTAGTTGCAAGTGCTGGTACTATTGCTTCAGGTGTTCCTGCCTCAATCCCTGAAAAATGAGGAGGTACAGTTAAAAAGTGACTTAATGGCTCAGCTGCTGCCCAGAAAACACCACCAGCTGCGAGTAACGTACACATAATAATGGAGATCCATTTAAAGGTTCCAATCTCTGGTTTTTCTAATTTCCCTAAACGGATCTTACCAAACTTGGAATACCCAAGTATTAATGCAATAAATAAGGTTCCAACCATTAGAACTTGATAGATGGAACCAAAGTAAGTTACCGACCAATTAAACATTGTATTAACCGCATCAGTAACCATGTTCTTATTTATCAATGCTAAGATCACAAAGGCAAGTAATGCCCCTCCACTTAGAAAAAGTACTGGTTTATCTATAGTTTGATTTTGTTTCTTTATATTCTTCAAAATCTGCTCCTTTCAATCAACACAAAAAAACTCACATAATCATCACTGACTTTAATTTTTCCTATTTAGTCAGTTGTATGTGAGATTAAATTAATATTTTAAATTAAACTACAGCGTTAAATAATACATTTCGTGTGAGTATTTGTCAAGATGTAGTACTTATTATTTAATATGATGGTCCTCTTGTAAGATAAAGAGGAAGGTAATCCATATAAATAAAACTGTGCGAATAAGAATCATTTATATTCTTACTTACCCAGTTATCCTTGAATGCAAAAAAAGAGAAGGAATTTTTCCTCTTCTCTTTCTCGATACTATAGTCCTACTTGATCTGCTGCATAATTCGCGTCTGCTTCACTGTGACCTTCATATAATAATTGTTCAATCAATCCGCTTCTTGAAAAGGCTGAGAAGTCAAGATAACTTTCTGCATGTAATACTGCTTGCTCTCTCCAATCAACTTCAATATTTTCAATAGCAAATGTTGCATCTTCTGTAGAGAATCCTTCATACTCTAATTGGTCAATCAAACCAGACTCCGAGAATGCACTAAAATCTAAATAACTATCAGCCTGACGAATTGCGTTTTCTTGAGAAACCGACATTTCTGGCTCTTTTTCAGCTTCTTTTTCGGCTTCTTCTCTCGCTTTTTCCTCTTCAGCTTTCTTCTGTGCTTCAGCTTCTTTTTCGGCTTCTTCCTTCGCTTTTTCTTCCTCAACTTCCTTCTGTGCTTCAACTTCTTTTTCGGCTTTCTCTTCCTCAGAGGCCTTATTTTCATCCTCAGTTACTTCTTCTGTTGCTGCAGCTTTCTCTTCTTCAACTGGCGTGGAAATGATTCCTGCTACGGTGAATAGTGCAAATCCAATCCCCAACTTGATTATACCCTTCTTACGTTTTTCCTTTTTAAAAAATTGTACAATCCCCATAATTAATAAGACTAGTGCGATAAAGCCTAAAAAACCTACCATGTAATTACTCTCCCTTTTGCATATAATGTAGATATAATTGCCTGTATCATTATACCTAAATTTTTCCATCAAGTAAATAAATCCTTTTAAAAATCCCATTCAAAGTTATCATTTGTATGAGAAGTAGATGTTATCTGAAACTCACCCGCACTAATCTTTTATTTCATTTAGATTTACTATTATCGCAAGTCAATCCTTCAGTCTTATGTAAGTTTTAAGAAACTCACACTTGTTAAATTTCATTCTCATTACAATATAAAATCACTTAGTAATACTGCATATAAATCTTAATAGCATTTATAAATTTACAGTCCTACATAAAATCCTGATAAACAAATTTTAAAACACAAAAAAGCCTACTTCCTTCTACTCGGGAAGTAGGCTTCTTCTAACTAACTATTTATACATTAAACAGCTTCACAAAAACTAGGAAAGGCGTGTAAAAAATCTCTTACATCATGCCGCCCATTCCACCCATGCCGCCCATGTCAGGCATTCCGCCGCCTGCTGCACCGCCGTCTTCTTCAGGCTTGTCAGCGACTACTGCTTCAGTAGTTAGGAACATTGCTGCTACAGATGCTGCGTTTTGTAATGCAGAACGAGTAACTTTAGTAGGGTCAACGATACCAGCGTCTACCATGTTTACCCACTCGTCAGTTGCTGCATTGTAACCAATACCAACTTTTTCGCCTTTTAGACGTTCTACAATGATAGAACCTTCTAGTCCAGCATTGTGTACGATTTGACGTACTGGCTCTTCGATTGCACGTAGTACAATGCTTGCACCAGTTGCTTCGTCACCTACTAATGATAATTCAGCGATTTTACTGTATACGTTAAGTAATGCTGTACCACCACCAGCTACGATACCTTCTTCTACTGCTGCACGAGTAGAGTTAAGTGCATCTTCAATACGAAGCTTACGTTCTTTCAATTCTGTTTCAGTAGCTGCACCAACTTTGATTACTGCTACACCACCAGCTAATTTCGCTAGGCGTTCTTGTAATTTTTCTTTATCGAAATCAGAAGTAGATTCTTCTGCTTGTGCACGGATTTGTGCTACACGGCTAGAAATTGCTTCTGGGTCACCAGAACCTTCTACTACTGTTGTGTTTTCTTTTGTTACAACAACTTTAGAAGCGCGACCTAATTGTTCGATACCAGCAGATTTAAGATCTAATCCAAGATCTTCAGTGATTACTTCTGCACCAGTTAGTACTGCGATATCTTCTAGCATTGCTTTACGACGGTCACCAAATCCAGGAGCTTTTACAGCTACTGCGTTAAATGTACCGCGAAGTTTGTTCACTACTAATGTAGCAAGTGCTTCGCCTTCTACATCTTCAGCGATCATTAGAAGCGGTTTACCTTGTTGAACTACTTGTTCTAATACTGGTAGCACTTCTTGGATATTTGCAATTTTCTTATCTGTAATTAAGATATATGGATCTTCTAGAACTGCTTCCATTTTATCTTGGTCAGTAACCATGTATGGAGAAGCATATCCACGATCAAATTGCATACCTTCTACTACTTCAAGTTCTGTGTTGAATCCTTTAGATTCTTCAATTGTAATAACACCATCGTTACCTACGCGTTCCATTGCTTCAGCGATCAATTGACCTACTTCATCATCAGCAGCAGAGATAGCAGCTACTTGCGCAATGGATTCTTTAGATTCAACTGGTTTTGAGATAGATTTTAATTCAGTTACTGCTTCTGCCACAGCTTTTTCAATACCGCGACGGATTCCCACTGGGTTCGCACCAGAGGTTACGTTTTTCAATCCTTCACGAATCATTGCTTGAGCAAGTACAGTTGCAGTTGTAGTACCATCACCAGCAACATCATTTGTTTTTGATGCAACTTCAGATACTAATTGTGCACCCATATTTTCAAATGCATCTTCTAATTCAATTTCTTTTGCAATTGTAACACCATCATTAGTAATTAGAGGTGAGCCAAATTTTTTATCTAATACAACATTACGTCCTTTTGGTCCAAGCGTAACTTTTACTGCATCTGCCAATGTATCTACACCACGTAGCATTGCGCGACGAGCGTCTTCACTAAATTTTAAGTCTTTAGCCATTCTTTATTCCTCCTTGAATGTAGTTACGTATTTTATTATTCAGTCTAAATTTCTCATAAGAGTTTAGCCTATAATAGCTAAAATATCATTTTCACGAAGAATTAAGTATTCTGTACCTTCATATTTCACTTCTGTACCAGCAAATTTAGAAAAAATGATACGATCTCCTTCTGAAACTTCAAGAGCGATCTTTTCTCCATTTTCTACACGTCCAGAACCAACTGCTACTACTTTCCCTTCCTGCGGTTTTTCCTTTGCAGAGTCTGGAAGTACGATTCCGCTTGCAGTTGTTTCTTCTTGTTCAACAAGTTCGATAACAACACGATCTCCTAATGGTTTAATCATGTAGAAATGCCTCCTTAATTCGATATCATTTTATTTTATTAGCACTCTTCACAGTTGAGTGCTAATCACAATTATTATAATAATTAATTCTATAAAAAAATGCAAGCAAAAAAGAGTGAAGAAATTATATTTTTTATTCAACATATGTAGTACTCAGTTATAGAAAAATAATACTTCATTTTCTTTTCATTTAATAGCGTGTTCTGATTATAATAACTATATATGCATATGTTAAACTATAGTAATTAATACAGTACATGATAAAGGAGCGTTTTATTTGAGTCGCAGATATTGGTATGTCATTCTTACATATATTATTATGCAGCTTTCAGGGGCTCTCTTCGCCCCAATTTTAGCGGTCGTTTTAGACTTATCTTTAATGGATGCAACGATTTATTGGTCAATATTTTCCTTTGGATTAGCGGTACTCATTACGCTATATCTTCTAAAACCAGATATGCAAATGCGAAATGATAATGCAGCAGGCATTGAAAGCATAATACTTTGGTCCATCGCTGGTTTCTTTATGGCTTTATTCGCGCAAGGTATTGCTGCCCAAATCGAAATAGCTTTAGGGATTGATCCTGGTTCAGAGAACACACAACAAATTATGGATATTACTCGAGCAGCACCGATATTTATGATCGTCCCGGCTATTTTAGCTCCGATTTTGGAAGAAATCATATTCCGAAAAATTATCTTTGGAGAGCTATATAAACGGATGAATTTCTTTTTCGCAGGGTTACTATCAGCAGTCATATTTGGCTTTATTCACTTAGACCCTACGCATATTCTTATTTATGCATCCATGGGATTTGTTTTTGCTTTCCTTTATGTAAAAACAAAACGTATCATTGTGCCTATCATCGTTCACGCAGCAATGAACTCCTTTGTTGTGTTAATGCAATATAATATTGATCCTGAGGAACTGCAGCGAATGTTAGATGAGATGCAAATGATATTCTTTGGAGGTTAATCCATGAAACATCCTTATTTAATAAGAGCAATTCTATACTTTCTGGTTGGAATAGCTTTTATATACTTTGGGGTTCAAAGTAAGGAGAGCACCGTTTGGAATTCCGTTACATTGATTTTTTCAGCAGTCTCTGCTTTATGCTTCTTTTGTTCTTTTAAGATGTTTGGTTATCACAATAAAATAAAAAAGAAAAAGTAGACTGAGATGCAGTCTACTTTTTCTTTAAGCAAATTTCAACAAACGCTTACATAATAATCGATTTAAAATAATGAAATAATTACTGTAATGAATAATGTTTAAGAAAATACACAAGTGATTGAAGTTCAATCGCTAAATCAATATGATGCACACGAATATGACTTGGTACTGTAATTCTTGCTGGGGTAAAGTTTAATATACCATTAACACCATGATCGACCAGTTGATTGGCAATCGCATCTGCTTCATCTGCAGGTATCGTTAAAATCGCAACCTCTGTGTCCTTTAATCTTTCCCCTAGTTCGTCAATATGATAGACTGGAACTCCTCCGATATCGGTGCCTACCTTATTCTCATCAGCATCAAATGCAATGGTAATACGGATATTATTATTTTTCATAAAATTATAATGTAAGAAAGCTGTACCTAAATTTCCAACACCTATTAATGCTACTTCTGTTATTTCATGTTGATCTAACGTACGTTTAAAAAATCCTAATAAATATTCGACATTGTATCCGTATCCTTTTTTACCTAGTGCACCGAAGTAAGAGAAATCTCTGCGAATGGTTGCGGAATCTACTTTAACCGCTTCACTTAATTCTTTTGATGATACACGCTTTTTTCCTTGTTGATTTAAGTTGTTAATGAAACGATAATATAATGGCAAGCGTTTTGCAGTTGCTTGCGGAATCTTGTTTTGTTCCATACGACCTTCCTCTTTTCAATGCTTAGAATAATTATCATACTATATTTATTTTAACAGATTTATCCTTAGAAGTCGTGACATTTTTCACAATAATATTGTCCCTTCTATGGCGATAAGCTAAACTAGTAATATGAGGTGACAATAAAATGATACTGATGCAATTAAACGGAATATCAAAATCTTTTGGCACAGAAGAGATTTTGTCTAATATAAAAGTAGAAATAAAAGACCAAGATCGAATTGCCATCGTCGGGAGAAATGGTGCAGGAAAATCGACATTGCTAAAAATAATGGCAAATGAAATCCCTTATGATGAAGGAGAGTTTTTCAAACCGAAAGACCTTACCTATGGTTACCTGTCGCAACATATGAAATTGGAATCAGGAAAAACCATTTGGAATGAAATGGAAGATGTGTTTTCCCATTTAAAACAAATGGAGAAAAAGTTACGTGAATTAGAAACAAAAATGGCAGATCCTACTGCAGTGGATGATGCTAGTTACCAACTAATTTTAAAGGAATATGATGACTTACAAGTTCGCTATCAATCAGATGGTGGTTATACGTATGAATCGGATATAAAATCGGTACTTACTGGACTCTCATTTGGAGATTACGATTATCGAGCACCGATTAACGAATTAAGTGGTGGGCAAAAAACAAGACTTGCTCTCGGTAAATTATTGCTACAAAAACCTCAATTACTCATCCTCGATGAGCCTACAAACCATCTGGACATTGATACACTTACATGGTTAGAAGGTTATCTCGTTAATTACCCTGGTGCTATTGTGATTGTTTCCCACGACCGTTATTTTCTTGATAGAACGGTTTCTATAGTTTATGAAATTTCTAGACATCATTCTAAAAAATATCACGGTACCTACAGTAAATACTTAGAACAAAAAGCACTCAATTTCGAACAAGAAATGAAAGAATATGAAAAACAACAAACGGATATTAAACGAATGGAAGAATTTATTCAAAAAAATATCGTTCGTGCTTCCACGACAAAACGAGCACAAAGTAGACGAAAGCAATTAGAAAAAATGGAAAGAATGGATCGTCCAATGGGGGATGAATCATCCGCTTCGATGTCATTTCAGATTAATCGTCGTAGTGGAAATGATGTGTTGAAAATCTCTGATTTGGGTTTTCGATATGAAGAACAACAAGACCCTACATTTCGCCATGTTCATCTCCATGCAAATCGCGGAGACCGTATCGCATTAGTTGGCCCGAATGGAATTGGAAAAACAACGTTATTAAAGACTATTGTGGAAAAAGAGTTTCCTTTCGAAGGAGATATTCAATTAGGGACGAATGTACAAGTTGGCTACTATGATCAGGAACAAACCGAACTTCACTCGAATAAAACTGTGCTTCAAGAATTGTGGGATGAGTATCCTCTAGTGAACGAAAAAGATATTCGTACGATTCTAGGTAATTTCTTATTCTCTGGCGATGACGTGTTAAAGCCAGTATCTGCATTAAGTGGTGGAGAAAAATCACGTTTAGCATTATCTAAATTAAAAATGCAAAAAGCAAATTTGCTTATTCTAGATGAACCAACGAACCACTTAGACATTGATAGTAAAGAAGTGTTAGAAGGTGCATTAGCTGATTTTCCTGGCACGATTATATTTGTTTCGCATGATCGTTATTTTATTAATCGAATCGCAGACCAAGTAGCTGAAATGAGTCCACAAGGAATTAAAATGTATCTTGGTGACTATGATTATTATTTAGAGAAAAAAGCAGAAGAAGCAGAACTTGCTCGTCTTCAGATGGAAAACGCTGTTCAATCAGTAACTGTTTCTGATAAAAAAAGAAACTTTAAAGAAGAAAAACAGAAACAAAGTGAAGAAAGAAAGCGAAAAAGACAGATTGCTGAACTTGAAAAACAAATTGAATCCACAGAAGAGCATATTGCACATTTAGAAGAACAAATGACGTTACCAGAAGTGTATGAAGATCACGAAAAAGCATTAGAGCTAACAGAAGAAACAAACACGTCCAAACAAAAACTTGATGACTTATTAGAGCAATGGACAAGTTTGGAAGAGTTAGATAATTGAAAAAATATTTATTTTCGTTTATAATTATCAACAGGTAAGTTTAAACTTGCCTGTTTTTTTATATATGCGGACTGTCTAAGTGATGGCATATTTCCGGATAAAAATTTAATAAAAAACCATGGAGGTTGTTAGCTTTTGACGATAGCGCTGATAGGTTTACTTAGTCTAATTGTAGGCATAGCATGTTTTATGACTTGGAAAAAGGGGCTGCTGGTAATCAATACAAGTGCGCTTAAAAAAACAAAAGAGCACGCATCACCTGAACCTGAAACAAACATCTATGAATTTAATGATAAACATATTTCGGATATCGTTGTTCATCGTTTAGATATGTGTGTGCTTGAAGTTGATACACCCTATGAGGAAGTAATGGATGTTATTATAAATAATCCATATAACAGATATCCTGTATTCGAAGAAGATATCGACCAAATAGTAGGAATTATTCACGTAAAAGACGTACTTTCTTACTTACATAAACATAATGATACCACCAAGTTTCAACTTCGAAATATCATGCATAATCCCTTCTTTATCTTAGAATCACAACGTGTAGACCTTGCATTTAAGGATATGCAAAAAGAACAGATTGCACTTGCGATTGTTTTAGATGAATATGGTGGCACAGAAGGTCTCATTACAACTGAAGATATGGTTAAAGAAATGGTTACTGATGTCCTTCAAGAAGATGATAGTTATGTATTGAATAAACCATCTTTTATCCAACAACTGGCTGGAAATAGATACCGAATTCATGCTCATTCACCATTGTACGAATTAGAAGGTATACTGGGCATCACTTTTCCTGAAGAGAATTTTAATACTTTAAGTGATTTCTTAATCGATCAATTAGGCTATATCCCTGCCAATCATGAGAAGCCGAACCTTCTCTATAAAAATGTACAATTCGAAGTAACTGAAATATCTTCACAACAAATACATTCTGTTATAGCAACCATTTATGAAGAAGGAGTAACATTTATCGATCAGTTTCATAAGCAACCTAGTTAATAAGATAAAAAACTCTCTTTATCCACAATGATGGACTCAGAGAGTTTTTTTATAGCTTTTATTTAAATAGATAGTCATTTTGTATCGTATGTTCCACCGCTACTCGGTAAACTATTGCCAATCCTAACATAGTGGACATGACAGAACTACCTCCATAGCTTATAAGTAGTAACGGAATTCCTGTAATAGGCATGATCCCAATTGTCATCCCGATATTTTGAAACACATGGATAAGCATCAAACTTAAAAATCCAAAGCAGAAATATGTGCCAAATGGTGAATGTTTATAAATGCTTAAACCTAAAGTTACTAAACGGTATAAAAGCATAAAGTAAAGAAAAATTACAATTGCGCTTCCAATAAATCCAAAGCTTTCACCAATTACAGAAAAGATAAAGTCTGTATGCGCTTCTGGATATTGTACTTCTAAACCACTCATTCCTTTACCAAACAATTGCCCAGAACCTAATGACATATGTGAGCGTTCGAACTGGAATGTCGCATCTGCTGATTGTTGTGATGGATCAAACCAAGTCATAATTCGATCAACTTGATATGGTGCAACTCCAAGAACATCAATGGCAAATTGCGGAAATCGAATAATTGCTAGAATAGCAGCTGCTGCTATAGATATCAAACCGACAATTAATGAAACAATAATCTTCCAATTAATACCTGATAAAATAGTCATCATTCCTGCAATAAACAAATACACCATCGACGTACCAAAATCAGGCTGTAGCATAATTAACCCAACTGGTATCAATGTATAAACAATCAGTTTAAGTAGTAACATAATATCCGTTTTCATAGTTTGAACTTCTGTCTTTTCTTTATGGCCAGTTATCGTTGCTGCTAGAAATAAAATCGTCGACATTTTCGCAAATTCGGCAGGTTGAATGGACAACCCAGGTAAGGTGAACCAACTATTTGCTCCATTAATTTCCCTTGCAATTGCATCAGGACTAATAAGCAAGAGTCCCAATAAGAAAACTCCACCTAAATAGATATATATACTACCTCTATATAACTGTTCGAGGTCGATAAATTGTATTGCTGCCACAAAACAAACACCAATACCAAAAAAAGCAATTTGTCTTATGACAAAATTTGTATTAGTTTGATCAATTTGCTGCGCATTATAAATAGCCAATAAACTAATGATTACAAATCCTAAAAAGAGTAGGATTAAATCAGTTTGAAAATAATAATTTTGTTTTTTATTCATCGGATTTCCACCAAATTTCTTCCTGTTAATATCCTTATTTAATACAACACTTATCCACAATAAAAAGCCCGGAAAATGTCTAAAAAACTCGAACTAATAAAATTTATACACATAATCCACAACTAAATGAACAGTTATCCACTTTTTTCATCCACATTCAAAAGATGATTACGTAGCTTATCTACATAATATATCCACACCCTTGTGAATAACCTGTGATTAATCAAGCAAAAGTGAAGGATTTGCATTTAAATCGAGTGTGGAACGATGACCCTTTTCAAACAATATGGTGCCTGCAGCAGCAATCATTGCTGCATTGTCTGTACATAGTTGAATTGGTGGAATATATAATGGAAAATCCTCGTCTGAAAAACGTTTCTCTAGACTTTTTCTTAACCCTGTATTAGCAGCTACTCCACCTGCTACAATAACTTGATTTACGTTATATTCTTTCGCTGCACGATATGTTTTTTCTGTCAGTACTTCCACAACACTAGCTTGAAAACTTGCAGCAATATCTTCTGCATTCAACGTCAACTCACGTTGCTTAGCATTATGAATTTTATTTATTACGGCAGACTTCAATCCACTAAAACTAAAATCATAACTATCTGCTTCTAGCCAAGCACGCGGAAAATTAATCGACTCTTCACCTTCAGCAGCTAAGCGATCAATTTGCGGACCACCGGGATACGGTAATTTCAACATACGAGCTACCTTATCATACGCTTCTCCTGCGGCATCGTCTCTTGTTTCCCCTATTAATTCATAATCACCATGTTCCTTCATTAGAACTAATTCTGTATGTCCCCCAGAAACAATAAGGGCTAACATTGGAAACTCAAATTCATGCGCTAAACGATTTGCATAGATATGACCAGCAATATGATGCACCCCAACTAATGGTTTCTTTTTAGCAAACGCTAATGCTTTCGCTGCATTCACACCTACTAATAAAGCTCCCACTAATCCAGGCCCCTCTGTAACTGCAATGGCATCTATATCTTTCCAAGTAACACCAGCTTCAGTAATTGCCTTTTCAAGCACAATTGTAATTTGTTCAACGTGATGTCTAGATGCAATTTCAGGCACAACTCCCCCGAAGCGTTTATGGCTTTCGATTTGAGATGCAACTACATTGGACATAATCTCTCTACCATTTTTTACTACAGAGGCTGCAGTCTCATCACAACTTGTCTCTATACCTAATATAATTGTATCTTTTTTCATTTTACATTCACCCACATCACTATGGCATCCTCATGATTATCCGTGTAATACCTTTTACGAATACCACCAGGAACTAAACCAAATTTTCTATATAAGGACTGTGCTGCTATGTTTGATGCACGCACTTCTAGTGAAAGACGTTCTACTCCTTTTGATATGGCAAGCTGCATCACATAACGAAATAACTTTTCACCTAGTTTATTTCTACGATAACTTGGTAAAATAGCAAAATTTGTTATTTGCGCATCATCTAAAACAATCCACGAACCAATATAACCAACTATTGTATGCTCTATTTCAACGACATAATAATACGCATGAGCATTTTCTATTAATTCTTGATAAAAAATATCCGTTGTCCAAGGTGTTTGAAAACATGCATTTTCTACATGTAAAACTTCAGGAATATCAGTAAGTTCCATTGGACGTATCGTAATATTATTCATTCGCTTGATGTTCCTTCTGACTTTTTTGCCAATTTGCTTCTGCTTCCGCTAAACGTAAATAATTAGGGACGAGCTCATGAATGGATTCCGATTCTATATTCATCCCTGCAAGACCTAAATGCGAAGCTTTTGGAAGATGATAGACAGATTCAGGGATAATTGCTAATTCCCCTAATTCCTCTTTAATTAATTCTTTAAATTCATGAATATCTGGACTCAAGAATACTACCTTTTCGCCCTGCTTTTTTAATTTATCAAGCATGGAAGTCATAAGTAAATTTTCTTCTTCGATTACTTTTTCAATTTTATTATCATTAAATTGATATCCACCAGTAAACACTAATCCTCTTCTCGCATCAAAGAAAGGACATATAATTCCGTTAAAGAACTTTCCTTGATATGCGAGTACCTCTAAACTGGAGACACCTACTACTGGTATTTGTAATGCCCAAGCCATCGTCTTTGCAGTAGATAGGCCTATTCTTACTCCAGTGTATGACCCGGGACCTTTTGCTACTATAATTCGATCAAGATCTTCTGGTTGTATAGATACTTGATGCATAAGACTTTCAACAGCAGGCATTAAACGAACGGAATGATTCTTCGTGAGATTAGTTGTAAGTTCTGCGATTATCTCTCCATTCTTTAATAATGCCACACCTAATACTTGATTGGAAGTATCGATTGCAAGTATATTCATACATAAACTCCTAACCGTGTAATTCGCTTACTACTTGTTCAAAATGAGATCCTCGAGGATACAAATCAATTTCACGAATATCTTCATTATCCGTGTACTGAATAGATATATCTAAACGATTCTCGGGTAAGAATGGCTCAATAAACCCTGCCCACTCAACTACAGAGACTCCATTCCCATGAAAATATTCATCAAAGCCAATATCTTCAAGTGAATCCTCCAAACGATAGACATCCATATGATATAAAGGCATTTTCCCACGATATTCTTTCACGATTGTAAACGTAGGACTCGTAATATGACGCTTCACTTCTAGTCCAGAAGCAATTCCTTTCGTAAACGTTGTTTTACCAGCACCTAGCTGACCTTCTAACGTAATAACATCACCAGGATGCAACAACTTTGCTATTCTCTGGCCGAGAGTTTTAGTCTCTTCGGGAGAACGAAGCTGTATTTTCATTTAATTCACCTACTTCAAATGCGTATATCCGCTTTTTTTAAGCACTTTACGCACATCATTATCTTCTATATAAACAGGATGCTTGTTTTCTTCTATAACATTACCAATTATCGTTAATTGGGTGTTTGTCTGCTCAGCAGCTTTTTTTACTACATCCCAATCGTACTTAGCGACTGTGCCGAGAAGTTCAAAATCTTCGCCACCAGATAATTTCCACTGATACTGTTGCTCATACGTAAATTGATTAAAAGAACGTGAAACTGGTATGTCATTTTCACTTAGAACTATAGACACATTAGAGGCTTCTGCAATTTCACTTGCCTCATTAGCAATCCCATCACTAACATCATTTAAAGATACTCTTTCCAGACTTTCTAGAGCTTGCGCAAAAGCCACTCTCGGTTCTGGTTTTCGATGTCGACCTATATAAAAATCTTGATCAATATATCTGTTGTTTTCATTGGTCAGGATATGAAACCCTGCCTGAGAGTCCCCTAACGTGCCCGTAACAAAAACAATGTCTCCTTCTTTAGCATGCTGACGACATCGAGCTTTATTTGTGTTGGTATATCCAATTACTGTAATAGAGATTGTTAATTGTTTACCTGAAACGGTGTCTCCACCAATAATATCCATATGATATTTCGACGCTAAATCATCCATACCTAAATATATCTGGGACAGTTCCTCTTGAATCCAATTCTTTGGTATAACGATAGAAACTAAATAGAAACTAGGTGAAGCTCCCATTGCTGCTAAGTCACTTATATTGGCTCCTAATGCACGATAACCTATATGATATGGTTCCATTGTAGAACGAGAAAAATGTACATCCTCTACAAAGGTATCTACTGCAGTAACAATATCCATCGAACTTCGAAAAACCGCGGCGTCATCTCCAATTCCTTTTAACAGAGAAGACTGTTGATAAAACTTCGGCTTAATCGAATTTATAAAAGAAAACTCATCCATTTAAAATCACCATTCTTTGTATTCACTACCAACTATCATAGCAAAAACAAAAGAAAAAAGAAAAAAATTGGACGACTAAATTATGTCTACAAACTAAAAAAACACAGGTTTCAATTAAAACCATGTGTTCTACAACTTCTAATATAATTTTCATGGCGGTCCGGACGGGACTCGAACCCGCGACCTCCTGCGTGACAGGCAGGCATTCTAACCAACTGAACTACCGGACCAACTTTTTACTTATGTATGGCATCCAGTATTTCAGTGAATCTGGATCTTACTATAGTAATATTAAATAATTTGGTTGCGGGGGCAGGATTTGAACCTGCGACCTTTGGGTTATGAGCCCAACGAGCTACCAGACTGCTCCACCCCGCGATATGACTTATGATATGGAAAATATGGTCATACACTTCTATGTGTTATACTCACATATTATATCCAATCTAAGGATAAATTATCCTTGCCTGGCGGCGTCCTACTCTTGCAGGGGTAAAACCCCAACTACCATTGGCGCTGAAAAGCTTAACTTCTGTGTTCGGCATGGGAACAGGTGTGACCTTCTCGCTATCGCTACCAGACAATCCTTAAAAACAAGGACAAGTAATATTATATCCATATAACTATAAAAAAGCAATACCTTTTTATAATTTTTTTATATTTTTTTATTTCATCGTTTGTTTTTATGAAAAAACAGCTTGTAAACGTTGAAGTGAAGCTCTAGTATCGCAAAACAAATTACTTCTTCTAGATTACTTTTAATTATAATAGTCGACTACTTCCAAAGCCAAGTCATTGCTATAAAACTGTCACTAAAATATTCGTTGTATTAAACTTAGTAATTACGGAAATTGACTCATATGAATAATTTTACTTTTAAGAAAAAATGAAATAAGATATAGGTAGAATAAATAAAAATCCACTAGGGGTGCCATTTGGCTGAGATAAGATTCATTTCTTAATCCCTTTGAACCTGAACTGGTTAATACCAGCGTAGGAAAGTGGAGTTGGCAAGTTATACCTATTCTTTAGCTGTATACACAACCACTCCATTTTCGGGGTGGTTTTTTTGTTCTTCATTCTAATTTTTAGAGAGGAGATTTTTTGATGGATACTATTACAAAAATTAAAGAAGATAAGCCGTTTATTTTTAATATTACCAATGAAGTTGCGATTAATTTTGCTGCTAATGGTTTAATCGCAATCGGAGCGTCACCTGCGATGTCCCATACTCCAAGAGAGGCAAAAAACTATGGAGAAATTGCCGACGCAGTAGTGCTGAATCTTGGGACATTAACGGAAGAACGTGGAGAAGCAATGTTAAAGGCTGGAATAGCAGCAAACGAAAATGGGGTTCCAGTTATTCTTGATCCCATTGCAGTTGGAGGCACAGATTTTCGGACGGAAATCATTGATGACATACTTACAACGGTAAAGCTAGCCGTAATACGTGCTAATGCAGGGGAAATAGCTGTGTTGGCTAGTAAGCTAGAAAAAGCAAAAGGGCCAGATTCCATTATTCAAGAAAACGATCCAGAAATAGCAAAAACAGTCGCTAAAAAATATGATACGGTTGTCATTTCAACTGGAAAAGTTGACGTTGTGACCGATGGTGAGCGAACTGCGTTATGTAAAAACGGGCATGCAATGCTACAAAACATTACGGCTAGTGGATGTTTACTTTCATCTTTTGTTGGACCTTTTGTGAGCGTAGTTGATGATTTTTATAAAGCAGGTATATATGCTGTAACAAGTTATGGCATTGCAGCTGAATTAGCAATGGCAAAAGCAGCGGGGCCTGGAACATTTATTCCAGCCTTACTCGACGAGTTGTATTTTCTATCGGATGAAAAAGTAGAAAAATACAAACAAGTTCAAGAACTATAAGGATATATTTCATTATGGAAAGAGGGAAAGCAAATGGAAAATCTTCTATTTATCGAGACAGGGACAGGAGTAGATGTACATGGACAAGATGTGAATATTGCATCAGAACGAGCAGTAATGCATGCAATCCATACCAATTCTATGCCAGGAATGAAGAAAATTCTACCAGATGGTGATTTAGATAAGATGAAGGTACATGTAAAACTGGGCATCCCATTGGATCAGGAAAAATTGGATCACTACAGAATAAAACAATTAATTCCTTATGGCACAGTCACTGTTGAGGTCTTGCCTGGAGGCATGGCAACAACTAGTGGGATTTTTCTGGAAGATCAGCAGGATAAAAACGATTTAATGTATATTGTTAATGCTGTTGTAGAAGTAGGCTATTAAACAAAAATTAAGGAGGATTCTCTATGCGTTTTTCAGAGTCATTGCGAGAGGCAACGAAAGAGAGTTGGGAGTTAAGTTTAAATCATCCATTTGTACAGGGTATTGTAAGTGGTGATTTGCCACTAGAAACATTCAAAAATTATATTCTGCAGGATATCTATTATTTGAAGCATTACGGCAAGGTGCATGCTTTTGCGGCTGCCCATTCAGATGACTTTCATGTTGCTGCTAAACTGGCTGAAAAAGCAAAGAAGACAGCTGAAGCAGAGTTAACGGTGCATAAGGAGCATGCAGAAATTTTACAGATTACAGATGCGGAAATCGAGAATTTTAAACCAGCACCAACTGCCTACGCGTATACATCACATTTGTACCGTGCGTCGTTGTCCGGAAGTTTAGCTCAAATTGTAGCCGCAATGCTGCCATGCTACTGGTTATATGCGGATATTGGTTTGACCTACAGGGATGCGAAACCAAAAGAGAAAATTTATCAAAACTGGTTGAACACCTATGGGAGTGATTGGTTCCAGGAATCCACACAGGAAATGATTGACCTGCTCGATACATTAGCTGAACAAGCAGGAGAAACAGAGAAGGAAAAAATCAAAACACAATTTATTATCGCGAAAGAATATGAGCTTGCATTCTGGGAAATGTCCTATACGTTTGAAACATGGCTTTCGAAAAAAGCAACAAATCTAGCATCCTTTTAAATAGAGGATTTTTAATAATAAGTGAACTACTTATAACTTGTGGTTAATATAATCAACCCATAACAGCTTCGTGTAAAATGTAAGTTACCAGACAAACAATTCATTGGAAGGCTGGTATCTTACGTTTATGATCTAAATGCATCCTCTTATTGCTTTATTTAGTGATGTAAATAAAGCAATAAGGAGGTAGCTTGTTTTTTATTGATTACATTTTCCCCTTACCCCAACAATTATTTTAGAGCCAGTTTAGTTGACTAACAAAGAGCCCATGCCGTATGCTTCATAAAGCACGTTTTTCAGACCGAAAAAAATAGGTGAAGAAACTTGTAGAGCGGATGATAAAGAGAAGGCTGTGGAAGCGAGAAAGATATATAAAATAACCAGGATCTTTTTTTACATGTTCTGTCACTACCTTTCTTTTTTGCCAGTCACAGCTTATTATAAGGCACTCTTCCAAACCATTTATAACGGCGAGTTGAAATAAAACGGTATGCAGGATCACCAATTTTTTGTGCGAACGGTAAATAAAGCAATAAAGCTAAAGGGATAGTGGCTGGTAGTAAAGAAAGAATCTTGCGGACGGTATTAAATCCTGTCAGAATTCGTTTATCTTTGGTATACATATAGATTTCGTCATACATATTTTTATAGTTATTGGCTCTCTCTTTTATTGAATCACTTAATTCCTGAACAGGGTACCAGAAAATGGTGTTATTCCAGTCCAGACTTTTCAGTACTGCCTTCACTGTCCTACATAAAGGGCATTCAGCATCGAAAAATACAATATGTTTATTCAAACGATTTTTCTCCCTTCTGTTTCAGATGTCTTTTCTAGTTTAAATTGTTTTCCATCATTTGTTGATTTGTATATATTCCCTTAATAACTTCAATATAAATACATTTCCTTTTACTTCTTCTGAGTAAACCATGTACTGTTTTATAAATCAGATCATCTTACTGAGTAAATAATGGAAGTCAATGTTGGTTCTATTGATTCTATTTTAGATGTAGTGGGCGATGTATTGTTCTTCACTTCCCTTTAAGTATTGAAAAAAGGCGGGAAGTTTTGTACATCTGATTTTGCTGGTGGTCAAAAGACAGAACTCGACTTTAGAACCATGTACATAAAACATATTATCCTGTATGGCTCTGTTTTAGGTACAAGACCAAATTTCAACGAATGCTAGAAGAAATTTCAAAGGGTTTTGGTTTGTTTAGTGGCTTAAACAATGATAACAAAAATAGGAGATTGCGTGTTTTTTATTGATTAAATTTTTCCCTTACCCCAACAACCAACAATTATTTTAGAGCCTTATTTTCAATCCTAACAAAAAAGACGGATTAGATACTTAAATCTAATCCGTCTTTTCGTTCGTTGCCTGGCGGCGTCCTACTCTTGCAGGGGCAAAGCCCCAACTACCATCGGCGCTGAAGAGCTTAACTTCTGTGTTCGGCATGGGAACAGGTGTGGCCTCTTCGCTATCGCTACCAGACTTTCGTGCAATATGTAGTCCAAAAAATAAGGACAGGTTATATTATATGCATATCTTAGACAAAATGCAACACTTTTTTAGGATTGTACCCTGAAAACTAATAAGAGTAACGTGACATCATTCATTCT
>NZ_CM001792.1:628703-631678 GCF_000340475.1 Oceanobacillus kimchii X50 | reverse complement strand
AACTTAGATAAGTCCTCGATCAATTAGTATCCGTCAGCTGCACGTGTCGCCACGCTTCCACCTCGGACCTATCAACCTCATCGTCTCTGAGGGATCTTACTCACTCGAAGTGATGGGAAGTTTCATCTTGAGGGGGGCTTCATGCTTAGATGCTTTCAGCACTTATCCTTTCCACACGTAGCTACCCAGCCATGCTCCTGGCGGAACAACTGGTACACCAGCGGTGTGTCCATCCCGGTCCTCTCGTACTAAGGACAGCTCCTCTCAAACTTCCAACGCCCACGACGGATAGGGACCGAACTGTCTCACGACGTTCTGAACCCAGCTCGCGTACCGCTTTAATGGGCGAACAGCCCAACCCTTGGGACCGACTACAGCCCCAGGATGCGATGAGCCGACATCGAGGTGCCAAACCTCCCCGTCGATGTGAACTCTTGGGGGAGATAAGCCTGTTATCCCCGGGGTAGCTTTTATCCGTTGAGCGATGGCCCTTCCATGCGGAACCACCGGATCACTAAGCCCGACTTTCGTCCCTGCTCGACTTGTAGGTCTCGCAGTCAAGCTCCCTTCTGCCTTTACACTCTACGAATGATTTCCAACCATTCTGAGGGAACCTTTGGGCGCCTCCGTTACTCTTTGGGAGGCGACCGCCCCAGTCAAACTGCCCGCCTGACACTGTCTCCGAACCGGATTACGGTCCTGGGTTAGAATGTTCATACAGCGAGGGTGGTATCCCACGGGTGCCTCCACGAAGCTAGCGCTCACGCTTCAAAGGCTCCCACCTATCCTGTACAAGCTGCACAAACATTCAATATCAGGCTACAGTAAAGCTCCACGGGGTCTTTCCGTCCTGTCGCGGGTAATGCGCATCTTCACGCATAGTATAATTTCACCGGGTCTCTCGTTGAGACAGTGCCCAAGTCGTTGCACCTTTCGTGCGGGTCGGAACTTACCCGACAAGGAATTTCGCTACCTTAGGACCGTTATAGTTACGGCCGCCGTTTACTGGGGCTTCGGTTCAAAGCTTCGCTCCGAAGAGCTAACTCGTCCCCTTAACCTTCCAGCACCGGGCAGGTGTCAGCCCCTATACTTCGCCTTTCGGCTTCGCAGAGACCTGTGTTTTTGCTAAACAGTCGCTTGGGCCTATTCACTGCGGCTCCTCCTTAAAAGGAGCACCCCTTCTCCCGAAGTTACGGGGTCATTTTGCCGAGTTCCTTAACGAGAGTTCTCCCGCTCACCTTAGGATTCTCTCCTCGCCTACCTGTGTCGGTTTGCGGTACGGGCACCTATGATCTAACTAGAGGCTTTTCTTGGCAGTGTGAAATCCGGAACTTCGGTACTTTATTTCCCTCCCCATCACAGCTTGAAATTGCCAGACGGATTTGCCTATCTGACTTTCTCACTGCTTGGGCGCACACATCCATCGGTGCGCATTCCTTATCCTACTGCGTCCCCCCATCGCTCAAACAATCATGAGGTGGTACAGGAATATCTACCTGTTGTCCATCGCCTACGCCTGTCGGCCTCGGCTTAGGTCCCGACTAACCCTGAGAGGACGAGCCTTCCTCAGGAAACCTTAGGCATTCGGTGAAAGAGATTCTCACTCTTTTTTCGCTACTCATACCGGCATTCTCACTTCTAAGCGCTCCACCAGTCCTCACGGTCTGACTTCACAGCACTTAGAACGCTCTCCTACCATTGTTCGTAAGAACAATCCGCAGCTTCGGTGATACGTTTAGCCCCGGTACATTTTCGGCGCAGAGTCACTCGACCAGTGAGCTATTACGCACTCTTTAAATGGTGGCTGCTTCTAAGCCAACATCCTGGTTGTCTGGGCAACTCCACATCCTTTTCCACTTAACGTATACTTTGGGACCTTAGCTGGCGGTCTGGGCTGTTTCCCTTTCGACTATGAACCTTATCACCCATAGTCTGACTCCCAAGTTTAAGTAACTGGCATTCGGAGTTTGACTGAATTCGGTAACCCGGTAGGGGCCCCTAGTCCAATCAGTGCTCTACCTCCAGTACTCATCATCTTGAGGCTAGCCCTAAAGCTATTTCGGAGAGAACCAGCTATCTCCGTGTTCGATTGGCATTTCACCCCTACCCACACCTCATCCCCGCATTTTTCAACATACGTGGGTTCGGGCCTCCAGTCAGTGTTACCTGACCTTCACCCTGGACATGGGTAGATCACACGGTTTCGGGTCTACGACCACATACTATATCGCCCTATTCAGACTCGCTTTCGCTGCGGCTCCGTGTCTTCCACTTAACCTTGCATGGGATCGTAACTCGCCGGTCCATTCTACAAAAGGTACGCCGTCACCCATTAACGGGCTTCGACTACTTGTAGGCACACGGTTTCAGGTTCTATTTCACTCCCCTTCCGGGGTGCTTTTCACCTTTCCCTCACGGTACTGGTTCACTATCGGTCACTAGGGAGTATTTAGCCTTGGGAGATGGTCCTCCCGGATTCCGACGGAATTCCACGTGTTCCGCCGTACTCAGGATACACTCCGGAGGAAATTCTTTTTCAATTACAGGGCTGTTACCTTCTTCGGCTGATCTTTCCAGATCGATTCATTTAAAGAATTTCTTTGTAACTCCAAAGGAGTGTCCTACAACCCCAGAAAGCAAGCTTTCTGGTTTGGGCTCTTTCCGTTTCGCTCGCCGCTACTCAGGAAATCGAGGTTTCTTTCTCTTCCTCCAGGTACTGAGATGTTTCAGTTCCCCGGGTCTGCTCCCTATACCCTATGTATTGAGGTATAGGTACTGCTCCATTACGAACAGTGGGTTTCCCCATTCGGAAATCCCCGGATCAAAGTTTACTTACAACTCCCCGAGGCATATCGGTGTTAGTCCCGTCCTTCTTCAGCTCCTAGTGCCAAGGCATCCACCGTGCGCCCTTATTCACTTAACTAAGTTGTTATTTCAGTAAATAAGCGTGCTAATTTAATAGCCTTGTTTCAATA